>LJTR01000052.1 GCA_001303465.1 Phycisphaerae bacterium SG8_4 | reverse complement strand
AGGGGCCCATTGCGCATATACGGCAGCATACGCCCTGTTTGCCAAAACCGCACTGCGGCATCTGTAATTCGAGCCGGTCCCAGGCGTTCTGCTGGCCCGCCTCGGCCATGCGAGTTATCATTTCCTGTGCTGCTATATCAGAACTACGTTCGTTTGCTTCCATAAAAATTCCTCTTTTTTAATGACGACAGCTGCATAAGTATGCCAAGATACTAAAAAGTCCTACTTCTTTAATGGATATTCCGTACTTTGTCAATCGCCGTATCTTCCTGAACGTGGAAATTGTCCAGTTCGTCAAGAATCGCGCCTGGCAGACTCGGCGATGAGCTCGGCCAGTCGGTTCTTTACGCGTTTCAGCGCCTGCGTGACTTCGGCATCTACCCCGAAGACGGCCGAGCGTTTGAGGTCTGCCTCCTGCAGAGGCCGGCTGTATTTGAGGGTCCCCAATAGGACCGCATCCTTCAGTTTAGACTCTATGAACTCGCCCTGACTTGGTTCGGCAACCTTGTTGGCGATCGCGCCAACGAGCCCGATGCCCAATTTCCTGGCCATTTGTGCCATCTTGTTGGCTGTCTCAATGCTCCTGGCACCAGGCTCAACCACCAGGACGAGCGCGTCAATACCCTGAACGCTTGCTCTTCCCATAAATTCAACGCCGGCCGCCAAATCGACCATAACCACCTCTTTGCGCTGCAATATGGTATGCGTGAGCAATGCCTTCAAGAATGCCCCTTCAGGACACGCACAACCTCCGCCGGCCTGGGTAATCGCGCCCAAGACCAGCAATTTCAGGCCGTTAGTCTCACGCCAGTACTCCTCGGGCAGATCCCCGACCTTGGGATTGAGCTTGAAATACGCCCCCAGGGTGTCCTTGCCCGTGCCCGTACGCTCAGCCACAAGCTCTTTCATTTTGATGAGCGGCTCCGGGCTCTGTTCATTCGGTATGCCAAACGCCGAGGCGAGGTTCACATCGGGATCGGCGTCGATGGCCAGAACGTCGTGTCCGCTTTCGGCAAAAAGCTGCGACAAGATGGCGCAGACCGTCGTTTTGCCAACACCCCCCTTGCCGCCCACTGCTATTTTTGCACCATGTACTGCAGGCATGAAAACCACCTCTCACCTTTGCCAGTCGCGCTGCGGCACGAGTTCAAGCTGCGATATAGAGCGGCATCGTAGCACCCTGTCGAAAGACTGTCAAGCTTGCGGGCAAAATATTCGCCAGCCGGCTTCAACTATCCTCATCAACGGTCCCCGTCAGTGCTTTGACAGCCAGATTCACGCCTGCCAACAGGGCGTCCAACGGCAACTGCTCACTCGTGCTCTTGTCAAACAATATCGACGCCCGGGCCTCGAACTCCTCGCATCGGCCCCAAACCACTATAGTCAACGGCACGCGAGGCAACATGTCCAGCCGGATCGATGCATCTCCGAACTCACAGCCTTTGGCGCCAAGTTGGGCCGAGGCATCGAGCAGAGCCTCAGGACACTCCCCGAATGCTTCTTCCAGGCTGCGTGTAGGAAGGCCGTGTACACCGCGAAAGAAGAACTGCCCGCCGGGCAAGGCATTCTCACCAACAAGCTTGCCGGCGAGCGGCAGATCCTTGGCGTGGATCAGATAGGTGAGCAGGCAAAGTTGTTGGAGAAAATCTGCCGGCTGATCCGTTGAGTCGGCGCCGACGGCAAAGATGCTCCTGTCCGAAGGGTTAACGACGTATTCGGTGCTCAACAGTGTAAGCACGTACCGCTGCGGATCATCCAGATACTGGCAATCTGCCCGCCGCGCCGTCTCGGCGACGTCGAGTCCATCGAGCTGTTCCCAAAGACCTTCATGAGCCATCTTGCTTTGCAACCTTCCTGTTTTGCCGGTCAAATCGACCCGCGCCGCTTGTCTCGAAATTCTCCGTGCTCGGCCACCGTACTCAAGCAACGAACCATTTGCCGTCTTCGAGTCCTATTCGGCCAATATCCAGATCAAAACTGCTTCCGTCGGAAACCACAATTCTATCGGCATATTCTCTCACCTCCAAAGCCGAAGGCTTCCAGAGCTTTGCGCCTTTTTTCTCAGCTATAAGAAACACACCCGGCTCGACCACATTACGCAGTGAGTTCGATTCACAGATCGATGTTACCTCAGGGGCGACTACATCCAGCAGGGCGGCCAGTCCTTCTTTCAGATGCGTCTTCAAGACGCGAAGCCAGTATACTCGGCTGGCACCGGCTGCAAGAAGTCTGGCCGTGTCTTTGCCTGAAGCAGCGTCGGTCTCCTGCGTCAGCGAGTAGACGCCTTCAAGCGAGGCGCATACACCGCAGCCTTCTCCGCCGCGAGGGCATTGTCCGTTGCTCTCTTTGACAGTGGTGACTTTTATTGCGACAATGTCCCGGCCCTCGCCGCCAAATTTGCGAAGAACCGCACAGGCCAGTTCGGTCTTGCCCACATTGGCTCCGGAAGAGCCTATCATCAGCATTCGCTCGAGCCTGACCATTCTATCCCTCGATGAATATCGCCGCAGCGGCTTTGAAAGTCACCCAGACTTTCTTTCCCAATCGCAGCTCCAGCGCGCTGACGGCTTCGTTCGTTATGATTGCTGCGATTTCCAGCGACTTGCCATGGCCGATGTCGACGATGACTTCGACTCCGCCTCCGATCGGGGCGATATCCACAATCGGTCCCGCGAAGTTGTTGCGGGCGCTGGTTGGGCTGGCAGCGTTGGTGATCGTTACGTCCTCGCTGCGAACCATCACACTGCCCTGGCCGGCGGGTCTGTCTGTGAGAACTGAAAAGCTCAAACCGTCAGTGGCAAAATGCCTCAGGCTCGTTCCTCCGGCCTCTGGGGCCTTCAAACGGCCTTTGAAGAAATTTCGGATCCCCACAAAACGAGCGATAAACTGAGACTGCGGATGCTGGAAGATCTCCTCCACGGTCCCGATCTGTGCGATCCTTGCGTCCTCCATCACCGCTATGTGCGTGCTCAGTGAAACCGCTTCGGTATAATCGTGTGTTACATGCAGAATTAACTGGCCGTTGGCGCTGATATTGCGCAACAAGGAACGTATCTCGCAGCGGCTCGATGCATCCAGCGACGACAAGGGCTCGTCCAGCAACAGGCATCGCGGCTCACTCGCCACCGCCCGCGCCAGGGAGACGCGCTGGGATTCACCTCCAGAAAGAGTCTGAGGGCGCGCTTCAAGCAGATGGCTGAAGTCAAAATCGTCGGCGAGCTTAGCCACTCGCTGATCGATCTGAGACCTTGTCCTGCCGCACCAGCGGAGCGGATAGGCCACATTTTCATAGACACTCATGTGTGGAAACAGCGCGCTGCTTTGAAAGACCAGACTGATCCGGCGGTTCTGAATCTTCTCGCCGGTGATATCCCTGCCGTCAAGAAGAACGCTGCCCGAATCCGGTCGAGTCAGGCCGGCTATGATTTCGAGCATAACGCTCTTGCCTGCGCCGGTTGGGCCCAGCAGAACGAAGTACTCGCACTGCTGCACTTCGAATGAGACATCCTTTATGCCGAAGCCGGGATAGGTTTTACAAATCTGCCTAACGCTGAGCATCTTTTTTCCCCCCGGCCAAAAGCCTCAAGACGACGAAGAACACCAGGCAGACGGCGATAAACAGGACGGCCACAGACTGTGCATATTTCAGGCCGAAGGCGCTGAAACGCTCAAAGATCAGCACAGGTGTAATCATCGGACGATATGCGATAATCATAACGGCGCCGAACTCGCTCATGCCACGCGCCCACATCATTATCATGCCCGAAATGATTGGTCTGGCTGCCAATGGAACCGAAACTGTCAGAAACACCCTAAAGGGGTTTGCACCGAGACTGAGCGCCGCCTTCTCAAGACGTTCGGGGACTGCCGCAAAGCCGTCTCGAGCCGAATTGATCAGGTAAGGGACGCTGACGAATGCCATCGCCAGCATGACAGCAAGGCTGTTGCCTATGAAACTGATGCCGATTTTGTCTGCTGCCCGTCCGAGGGCAGCGCCTCGAGAGACAACGGTCAGCAGGGCCAGGCCTGCCGCGACGTGGGGTATGACGACCGGAAGATCGATAATGCCCGAAACGAGGCCTTTAAGTGGAAAATCTTTGCGGGCCAACAGATAGGCCAGCGGAATGGCCGCTACGGCACAGAAGACAGTTGCCGCCATGGACGTCCATAATGTTAGCCAAATGCTGGCTTGAACTTCGTCGTCTCCTGCTGTTTCGGCAAGTTCCGGCAGCGAGCAGCTCAGGCAGAGGCTCGCCAGGGGGGCAATGATAAATAGCAACACTGCTCCGCCGAGTGCGGCACAGAGCAACGAAAGCGAATCGGTTCTCAATGCACTCGTTGACCTCACGGGCGGTCCTCCCTCGAGGCTGGAAGAGCAAACATCTTGAGTGACTCGGGCAGCTTTTCAAAGGTGTCCGTCGGCGACGGAACTACAGAAGCCTGGCCGTTCTGTTCGAGAATTGCCCCGCCTTTTTCTGCGTCGAGCAGAAATGCCAGGAACGCCGCTGCAAGCTGCGGGTTTGGAGAATTCTTTGGTATAGTCACACCGTATACTATCGGCTCGCCAACACGCGTAATAAAGGTTCCTATGGTCTTGCCGGTCAGACGAACAGAAGCGCGGCTGTAGAACTGCGCGTGCGCGGGATCCTTGAAGTTGATCTCATCCGGCAGACAAACGAATTCTAGTCTCTGCTGCAGGGCAACGGATCGATACGTGAAGATGTAATCGAGTTCGCCGACCTGCAATAGTGCCAATAAATCGGCCGACATAGGATGGATGTACTTTGTGTCTTTGCCGAGGATCCTGTCGGCCAGAGAGGGCTTGCCGTAGAACCTCTCGGCGAGCATTACAGTAAGCACAGTTCGATACCCGGCGGGGTCCAGGTTCGGGTCAGACCTGCCAAACGTGACATCGTCTCGCATCAGAATCTCGTACCAGTTGTCCTTATCGATCGCCTCTGCACAGCGGGAGTCGGCTCGAAAGGCGATCACTATCTCATTTGTTGCCAGGTGAATGTTCCAATCAGCGTGATCAGGAATGAGCAGAGCATCTATAACCGCATAGTCGGCAGAAATCATGACATCACAAGGTTTGGCTAGATCTGTAATCTTGCGAGCGCATTCTCGGCTGCCGGCAATTTCACGGGCGATTCTTACGCCGGGGAACTGTTTCTTGAATTGTTCACATATCTGCTTGACTGGAAGTGCAAGGCTGCCGGCATGGAAAATAATCAGTCTCCCGAGATCCTCTCCGGAACCAGTCACAAGGCGCCACCGGTTTATGGCGGCCCCGATTCCCAACACCAGAACCAGAACGAGAAGTACTGAAATTGCCTTTGTTGCCCGGCTCATTTGAAACAGCCGAGCTGACACTTGCAGATTTTTACGTTATTTTGATTGCAGATACGCCCGACTTCAGCGATTTCCGCGTCGAATTTCTCCGCCAGCTCAAAGGCGTCAGCACAAGTCAGCTTCTCTCTTTTTTTCGGGTTTTCTCCGCCGCCGGCCGGTCGGAGAACGGCCTCAACTAACTGTTCCTTCTTGTCCATCTGCAATTATCCACAAAATGCCAAATGGTGCTGCCCCGGTTGATATATCGTAAACTACGCTATTTAAGAATTCAGCTACGTTTCTGTCAACACAAATGTTCGTGACCGGAATTGGTCGATGTGGGCTTACTGCGGCCCTCATGGAGGTATTGTTCACAGACGCCGCTCTTGGAGGCTTTGCTTCTCCAGACGTCTATTTCAGCAGGTCATATCGAGAGGCTGGCATTCGGTGCATTGGGCTGTCATTTGGACGGGCAGCGTGAAGAGGAACGTACTGCCGGCGCCGACTTTCGATTCCATCCAGACGCGCCTGACGTTCAACTCGACAATCTTCTTAACAATCGAAAGACCGATGCCCTTGCCCAGACTTCTTCTTATTGTCATCTCAACATTTCCGCGGGGACTTTCTGCGAGTGCCGGACAACTGACTTCGGCAGGGTAAAGCACAGTACATTCTGCTCGGCGCCCGAGCTTTCAGCCCATATACGGCCGCCGTGCAGCTCGATAAGCTCTTTGGCCAAACGCAGGCCCAATGAAAACTCTTCCCGGCCGGCGCCGAACTGTTCTTTGATCCAGCCAGAGCGATTCACGATCCCGTGGATTTCATTACATTCGAGGGGCTGGCCTTCTTCCTGCACTTGCACCGAGAGTTCTGTGCCGGTGTCTCTGACTGTCACAACGACGTGACTTTCAGCAGCGGATGACTTTATTGCCCTGCTGAGAAGGCCGGTCAGCACCTGTGATATTTTGTCTGGATCAGCGTTGACTGCAAGCTCGCAAGTGGGCGTTAAGTTTTTCAGATGGACGTTTCGTTCGTTTGCCAGCGGCTGGGCGGCCTCCACAGCCAGTGAAATCACCGAGAACAGATCAAACTCCTGCCGCCTCAGTGCCATCTTGTCGGCCTCGATTCTTGAAATGTCGAGGTATTCGCCAATAACCTTCCGAGCGGCCTCGATATTGGAGTCAGCAAGCAATCGCTGGACCGTTTCGCCAACCATGACGGCGAGGTCGCTTTGCTGCTGATTTCTCTTCTTCAGCTTCAGGTTCGCCGTCCTCATTTCATCCTCCACGAGCATGCGATCGGTAATATCTCGAGCTACTCCGACAATGGCCACAGCCTTACCGTGCGAATCCCTAACATGTGATCTCGAAAGAGAAACGGGAAATATACTGTCATCTTTTCGTCTGTGATAGAAACCGACTTCCCAACTGTTTCCTGAGGTCTTGGTTTGGAAAACGCTTCGCGTGTTCTTGCTGTGGCACCTGCCTATCCAGAGGATGTGGCCGTTTTCCCCGACAATCTCCTCTTCGCTGTACCCGTAAGTTCTGCAGAATGCCTTGTTGACGAAAATGATGTTGCCCTGCATGTCGGTGATGTAGACGCTGTCCTCTGTGCTCATAACCGCACCGGAGAGCAAATGGAGCTTCTCTTCGACCATTTTGTGCCTGATGGCGTTTTCGACCGTGATGGGAATGGCTTTGAGATAATTCTGGTTGACATCTTTGACCAGGTAGTCATAAGCACCGGTTTTCCACGCCATGACTGCGGTTTCCTCGTCGCCGGCTCCTGTCACCACTATGACGGGCGTGCTCTGTGCTGCCTCGAGGATGTCAAGTGCCGTACCGTCCCCGAGCGAATGGTCGGCGATAACGATGTCAAACTGACTGGCGCCCAGGACCTCTCTGGCTTCGGATACAGAGGCGGATATGGTACAATCGTACGGAAGAGCGTTGTTCTTCACAAAACGCTTGAAGGCCATCTGATCGAGCGTGTTGTCTTCTACCAGCAATATCCTATGTTGAACAGTAGTCATGATCCTATTCTCCATTCGATGGGAGTTTGCTCAAAGTCCAGTACTACTTCGGAATTATGAAGAAGAATGTGCTTCCTTTGCCGACTTCCGATTCGACCCAAATCTTGCCACCGTGCAACTCAACAATCTTCTTCGCCACTGTCAGGCCGACACCTGTACCTTTGACCTCTTTAGCTACCGGCAATGTTGAAAACATCTTGAAGATTCCATCGAAGTGTTTTTCTTCAATGCCGGGGCCATTGTCGGCAACGCTGAACTTCCAGAAGCTGCCCTCGTCGGTGCAGCCGATCTTTACCCAACCTTGCGGCTTGTCCATATATTTTATGGCGTTGTCTACCAGATTCTGAAACAATTGCATCAGATGTGTCTCTTGGCAATCAATTACGGGCATCTCGTTCTTGATCGTGATTGAAATGTTCTCCGGCGGAGCCAGCATATCGATAGCTTCGGGGATGAACTTGCCAAGATCCACGCTAATGGTATTTTCCTCCCTGCGACCGGCTCTCGAATACGCAAGCACACCGTCGATGAGGTTGTGCATTCGCTCCACGCGATCTACGAGCAGATTCAGTTGCTCACTCGCCTGCTCATCGAAGCTGTCCGAAGAATCCTCCAGTATCCAGTTTGCCAACGTTGTGATTCCGCGCAAAGGGGCCTTCAAATCGTGCGAGACGATGGACACAAATTCCTTCAGTTCCTTGTTGACGTTGTCAACCGTCTTGATAAGCTCAGACTGTTTCTGCTGAGCCTGCTCGCGCTCGACGATTTCGGCTTTGAGTTGCTCATTGATTGCCGCCAGCTCATCCGTTCGCTCTTTGACTTTATGTTCCAACTGTTCAGTCTTGAGGGACGCCTGCCCGGCTAGAACCCATTTTTTCGTCAGGGCGCTGGCCAGTTGCGCGACCTCGGCGCTGTCGAAGGGCTTCTTAAGGATCAGGAGGTTTTGCGACTTTCCGAGCCGGTTGGTTATCTCTTCCCAGGAATAGTCAGAATATGCCGTACAGATAACCGCCTGGACGTTGGGATCGATCCGCCATATCTGTTCAATTGTCTGGAGGCCATCCCAGCCCGGAGGCATGCGCATGTCGACAAAGGCCAGCTCATAGGGACGACCTTGGGCCAAGGCCTGCCCAACCTTCTCACAGCCCTCTTGGCCCTGTGAAGCAAAGTCAAGCTCATATCTGCTCTTGACCGTGTGATCAGCAGGTTCTTCGCCGAAAACCTCAGTCCTGAGCGCATCTAGACCAGTGCCTGTCTCTTCCTCAACGAGAATGGTTTCGAAATCCTTGTGAATGTTGGAATTGTCGTCAATTATCAAGATGCGGTGAGCCATCTCTTTCACCATGTCACTCATTTTACAGTCTCCTGCGTCTTAAAGGGTAGCTCAACTGTGAAGACGGCACCCTTGCCGGGGCCACCGCTCCGTGCTGCTATCCAACCGTTCAATTCATTTGCCGACAGAGCCGTGCTGTGAAGTCCGAATCCATATCCTTTTTTCTTGCTTGTGAAGCCGTGCTCGAATATCCGCGTCAGGTTCTCCGGGGGGATGCCCACGCCGTTGTCGCAGACATCGATTCGCAGGCGGCCGCTTTTTGTCTCTTTCGCACTTATTGTGAGAATCTTGTCCGGGCGGCCGCTTTCCGACAGGGCATATGTTGCGTTGCTGATCAGATTTGTCAGAATCTGCAGAACCTTGTGCCGATCGAGCATAAGAGTCGGCAGGGGGGCGAGATTGCGTTCGACGTGCACGTTCTCTCGTGTCAGCGCGTCGGCATTTATCTGGAGGGTGTTCTCAACGAGTTCGGCGATGGACGTCGCCTCGATCAGACCTTCGGCCTTGGCGTGCGACTGCTGAAGCTGGATGATGCTACCTACGTCCTGAACATGCTCGGCCAACGCCTCCAGGGATTCGAGGCAGCGTTGTTGTTCGTCCATCAGCTCTTGAGACAAGCTTGCCAGGAAAGCAGGTATCTTCTTGCCTCGCTCTTCGGCTGTCATGAAGGTTCCCAGTTCCTCCGAGTGTTCGTTGAGCAGTTCCACAACGTCGGCAAGATAGGAGATCTTGGAATTGCGCACTCTTTTCTGGATGGACTCGGCGGTGACGCTGACGCTGTTGAGGACATTACCTACGTTGTGCAGTACTCCTGTTGCAACCTCGGCCATACCGACCTCACGAACCGTTTCGAGCAGTTTCTCCCGCGCTGTCCTTAGCTTGGCGTCCGCCAGCTTGCGGTCGGTGATGTCTCGCGCAACTACTATGAGATAGTCTTGTTTCTCCTGGGTCACGAGTTTGAGACTCGTCTCTACGAAGAATGTGCTTCCGCCCCTCGCCTTGTATTTACCCTCCCTGACAATATCGTTGCTGGCTTTGAGTTCTTCCATCTGCTTTTGCCAGGATGAATCGTCGTCCAGAGACTCTTCGATGTCCGCGATGGTCATCTTCTCGAGCAGTTCTTTTCGTGTGTACCCCAGACTGTCACACGCCCGGTTGTTGACGTCCAGGAAGCGCCCGGTTTGCGGATCTATGGCAAAAATGCAGTCGTTTGAGCGTTCTATCAGATTTCGGAACAGTTGCAGCTTTTCTTCGGCCTTTCTACGATCCTCAATGCTGCCCAACCACTCGGCGACCACATCAAGCAGGTCATCCCTTCGCCGCAGGAACAACTTTTTGCCGTCATCGGCCTTCGTACCGAGATCGCAGACCTCAATGGAGCCGACGTCGTCGGCGTGTGTTTTGATCGGGCTGTTCCAGCCTGGTTCGCTTTGCTTGAAGTTGTCTGTTGCAAACTCCATGCCTTGGAAAGTGATTCTCACGCATACCTCGCCGGCGTACCTGTATGCATCGTGAATCAAACGGACCGTTTTCTGCAATACTTGCTCCAACGGAATATCCTCACGGTTGACAATTTTGGAAAGTGCGTAAAGGCAGTTGAGGTGCTTGAGTTGCTGGTGCAGCAGTTTCTGGTCGAGAGGGCAGTCCGAAACATCCGCTTCGTGTCTCGGCTCGGCGGCTGACGTTTCTGCGGTGGGTGCCTCGACTCCTTCTTCAAGTCGCCTGCAGCCTGCGGAAATCACATCTGCTTCTATCTGTTTTTCTTCTATCGCTGCATTTTTCGCCTGCAGCATCCTCGAGGCGCCCGTACGGGCGTATCTGTAGTACAGAGACGGAATAATGGCTGCGGTCATTATGGCGACAAGAGCACTATGAGCCGGACTATGTATTACCCTTGTTTCTACCAGCCAGAAGACACCAGCTAGGACAGCGACAAATGATGCCGCCGGAATACCCTTTGTAATGATGTTCTTTGTATCCATTTTCATTGTCCTGCGCGTCTGTCGCCTGCTCGCACCGGCGCTTCTACAAAAAGCCGTCAAGCGGTGCGATTCCCGTGTCGGTCAGATCGGTGCTTCGCCTTGGCGAATATGACAACGAGTGCAAATGCCTTGCAACAGATCGACCACGAGGCGTTATGGGACGGTCGCCGGGCTTGTGAATCTTTCCCACCTGGCCTTGACCATCCTGCCCAACTGCGTCAGATCCAAAGGCTTGGTAATATAGTCGTCAGCCCCTATCTCAAAAGCCTGATCCAGATCTCCTATCTTTCCTCTGCCGGTCAGCATGAATACCGGTATCCGTTGTGTCTTGCTGCCGTGCTTAAGTTCAGCCAGCACCTCCAGTCCGTCCATTCCCGGCATCATCCAGTCCAGCAGAATGAAGGCCGGTCTGATTTCGCGCGCAAGTCTGAGCCCGTCCGGACCGTCTTTGGCCAGATAAACCCTGAATCCGTACAATTTCAGACTGCGTCTCAACGCTCTCTGGATGAGCTCATCGTCCTCAATAGCAAGAACTGGAATCCACCTACTCAAGTTGTCCACCCTTCAAGAATCTCCGCTGCTTGCCCATGGGGTTCTCCAATTGGGCCGGGCACTTTCGGGCACTGCCGCTGGCAGCGAATTCGAGTGTCCTATAAGTACACTTTCTTCATTTGCTCCAGGAGAATATCGACATATTGAAGGGGTGGTTTCAGAAGAAACGCTTTTTTTTAGCATCATTGTCGAACAAATAATTCAGTCCGCCTGACGGCGAGATTATTAGAACTATAATTGATGATTAGCAATTGACTATCGACTATTGAGCATTTAGTATTGACCGCCAGTCGTCGGACATGTTTGGTTTAGGAGCAGAGTATTATGATTGGGAACCTCGGAGCGATAACGGTCGGGGGGATAAACAATATGGGACGATTCGGCAGATTCGTCTGGCAGTCGGCGACCGCATCGTTCCGCACCTGTGCAAGCCCGCACGCATACTCGCTGATATGGACGCAGATGAACATCATTGGTGTTCGCAGCGTCCCGGTGGTAATGATCACCGGTGCGTTTGTCGGGATGACATTGGCAGTTCAGACATACGGCCAGCTTGCCGCTATGGGCCTGGAAGAGCGGTTGGGTGTTCTCATCAACATCGCAGTAGTCAAGGAACTGGGGCCCGTGCTGGCGGCGGTCATGCTGGCCGGGCGAGTCGGGGGCGCTTTGACCGCTGAGCTCGGTACGATGAATGTCACCGAGCAGATTGATGCCATCAGAAGCATGGGAACCAACCCTATTCGCTATCTTGTCGCGCCACGCATCATGGCGTGCCTGCTGCTGACGCCGGTTCTGATTATCTACGCTGATCTGATGGGCATTGTCGGCGGATATCTTGTCTCCGTCGTCCAGTTTGGAATTAACAATCAGGCCTATTGGAGTCACAGCGCCTCTGGCGTGGAACTGTGGGATGTAACCATCGGAGTTGCAAAGGGTTTTTTCTTTGGCGTGGCTATAGCGGCCATCAGTTGCTATAAGGGATTCACATGCAAAGAGGGCGCTCAGGGCGTCGGGCGGGCATGTACGGAGGCGTTTGTGGCGAGTTTCATATGCATACTGGCCCTGAATTTTGCGCTGGCGGTGGTTTTCAAAGCAATTTACAGCACATTTTGGCCGCTCAAGACTCTGGTTTGATCATGGAAAAGGGCGCAAGGTGAATCACGACAAGAAGAAGGATGTCCCGCCGGCCGGCGGCGGTGACGGCGTAATTGTTCTTGAGAATATTTGCAAGAGGTTTGGCCCGCATCAGGTTCTGGATAATATATCTCTGGCTATCGAAAAGGGCAAGACGACAGTCGTAATCGGCCCGAGCGGATGCGGCAAAACCGTCCTGGTCAAACACCTGATAGTGCTGCTGAGGCCAAACTCCGGCCAGGTCTATTTCAAAAACCGGAGAATAGACAACTTGAGCGAAAACGAATTGAACAGGGTGCGCACACAGTACGGCTTTCTCTTCCAGGGAGGCGCGCTGTTTGACAGTCTCAGCGTTACGGAGAACATTATATTCCCCATAAAACAGCATTGCAAAATAACTGATTGGAACGAAGTCGAAGAGCTCGTAAAGGCCAAGCTGGCGATGGTCGGCCTTGATGGTTATCAGAATCAGTTCCCCGCAAATCTATCCGGTGGTCAACGCAAGAGGGTGGCATTAGCCAGAGCGATTGCAATGAATCCCGAAGTGGTCCTGTATGATGAGCCGACGACGGGGCTGGATCCCATTCGTTCGGATGTTATCAACGAGCTTGTCTTGAAGCTGCAAAGGGAACTTGGCGTTACCTCCGTCGTCGTTACACACGATATGACAAGCGCTTACAAGGTGGCCGATCGTATCATAATGCTGCACAAGGGTAAGATCATCGCTGACGGCGACGCCGACCACATTCGCAACCATCCGCACCCGATCGTTCAACAGTTCATTCACGGGCAGGTCGATGAAGACGACCTCGCAGTCCTGCGGATGAGCGGGAAGATCTCTCAGGCTCAGTTCCTGCCCCGCGACTTTGAATAGTGGTCGACCCAGGCGCCGCAGAGATGATAGATGAACAAATCGAGCAGGTGACCGCTGATCTGTTAGAGCGCACGTTCGAGAGTGCTCTCCTATACGACATGATCTATTCCTTACGACATTGCGGCTACTTGAACAGGTGTCGGGCAAAGTGATACAGATTCTTGCCCCAGGTGTCGGCATCGTGGCCGTGGGAATCCACATGCCAGATGTGGGGTACGTCCTTTTCTTTTAGGTAGTTGTGCACGCGCTGGCTGATCCGGATCAGGCCGTCCTGGTTACCGCAACTGAGGTACAGCAGCTTCAAGCGCTCTTTGACTGCTGCCGGATCGGGCACGAGTTCGGCAGGGGCCTTGGTATTGGGCGCCGAGGAGAAGCCGCCCACCCAGGCAAAGGTGTCCAGATGGCCCAGGCCGAAGTTCAGCGACTGACCGCCGCCCATGCTCAGACCGGCCAGGGCGCGATGTTCGCAATCTGCCTTCACCGAATACCGGGCCTCAATGGCCGGGATGACGTCATTGAGCAGATCTGCTTCAAACGCGGCGAAGGCCGGTGCACTGGCAAAGACATTGCCCTCGGCCCGGTCATTTTTCTGGGCCCGGCCATTGGGCATGACAATGATCATTGGTTCTGCCGTACCGTCTGCGATCAGGTTGTCCAGGATGAGATTGGGTGTGCAAAAGCGCTGCCACTCGGTTTCATCGCCGCCGATGCCATGCAGCAGATAGAGTACGGGGTATTGCCTGTCAGCACTATATCCGGGTGGGGTGTAGACCTGCATCTTACGGCGCGTTCCCACGGCCTGGGAATCGTATTCAATCATCTCCACTTGACCGTGGGCAATGCTTTCACGTCGGGCCTTGTACCCCGCGGGTGGATCGTCAAAAACGGACTTGTCGTCCGGGCCCAACTCGATCGGTCCACCAAATCCGCCTCGGCCTCCGCCTCGACGTGCACGTGGCGGGGCCGAGTCGCCGCGTGCAGAGGCCGGAACCGCAGGCGCAGCGATGGAACTGGAAATGTCTTCCTCGAACA
>LJTR01000456.1 GCA_001303465.1 Phycisphaerae bacterium SG8_4 | reverse complement strand
GTGAAAGCATGAATAAAAACATCCTGTACGTCATTTCTTCTGGCTAGCTCAAGCAACCCATAGAGGTGGTCCAGCAGTGAGTGGACGCCGATGTCACTACACAGCCCCATGACGTGCATCTTGCCGTTATTGCACTTGACGAATTTGATCAGATTTGAGAACTCTTTGTTCTCGAAGAAAGAGCCGTCCTGAATTGTCTTGCTGATCCTGACGGATTCCTGCGGGACGATTCTGCCTGCGCCGATATTCTGATGTCCGACTTCGCTGTTGCCCATCGTGCCGGCCGGCAGGCCAACGTCCAGTCCGCTGGTATGGATAAGGCAGTTCGGATACTCGGCCATCAGCATGTCGTCCACCGGCGTACTCGCCTGCTTGATGGTGTTGTATTCATCTTCGGAACTGTCGTTATTGTAGCCCCAGCCGTCGCGGATGATCAGTACGAACGGCCTGTTTTTCAAGCTTGCTTTTCGTTTTGCCATGGTAGAAGGCGCCTTTCAGACAAAAGCAATGAAGACGAGGTAGTGCCTCGTCTACATTTTCACAAATCCAGTCGATATTGGCAGCATGGTACAGACTCCTTGCGAGCATGTCAAGGATTTACAGAGCATCCGAAAGAAGAAAATGTGCACCTGCTTCAAAAGTTTTTGACAACAGCACTTGCTGTGATATAATGCCCTGCCAATCGAAAACAAACTCTAAACAGTTAGCAGGGGCAACGAACGCGGCACGATACACACTGACTATGACCGAAGCCAAGCCAAATGACTCTGATGCCCGATTGACCCTGAGCGGGATCACTCCAGAATACCTGGCGAGCCGGCTGCCGGACCGAAGAGCTCATCTGCTATTCTGGCCTCTGACGATCGGCGGGCTGCTGCTGGATTTGTGGACGAAGAAGGCCGCGTTCGAGCGGCTCGATACGTACGAGGCATATACCGTCATAGACGGACTGCTCCAATTGGTGCGAGCTGAGAACGATGGCGCCGCTTTTGGTCTGTTTGCCGGCAGGTCATTTTTCCTGACGGCTATTTCAAGCATCGCGATGCTGGCGATTCTCGGCGTCTTCCTCCTGGCGGGAAACCGGCAGAAACTGGTCAATATCGCTCTGGGGCTTTTCGCCGCGGGGGTCTGCGGCAATTTGTACGACAGGGCCTTCAACGGCGGCATGGTGCGAGACTTCATCGACCTCTACTACGGCAGCTATCACTGGCATACTTTCAATGTTGCTGACGCTCTGCTTTGTGTCGGGGTGGGGCTGCTGATGATTTCGACCTTTCTTATTGAGCAGCCTGGTCAAAAACATGATCGGCAACATAAATAGGCGCGTCTGTCGCGACACCCAGGGCGATAGCATCGGAGGGGCGGGAGTCGATTTCGATTGTCCGGCCGTTCAGGCTCAGATATATCCTTGCATAGAACACGTGGTGACGCAGATCGCTTATGACTATCTTTTCTATTTGGGCGCCGAGATTGTCAATTACGCTTGCGAGCAGGTCGTGCGTCATCGGCCGGGCCGGGGCGATGCCTTTTAATCGGCGGTCGATCGCAAAAATCTCAACGATACCGATCACGATGGGGAAACTCCGCTCGCCGTCACGCTCCTTGAGGACGATCACCTGCTGGTCGGACATCTCATTTATGATTATGCGAGATAACTCGGCTTCCAATTCCATCTTAGCGTCACCTTTATCCGGTTGAAACAAATATGAGCTTGCTCACCTGCCATTGTCCAATTCGGAGAGGTGCCTGTCAACGGTCTTTAATTGTTCCGTGAGCTGAGCAAGCTTATCTTTAGCCTGAGCCACGACTTGCGGCTTGGCCTTGGTGACGAAATCTTCGTTAGCCAGCTTGGCTTCTATTCCGCTTTTGGCCTTTTCTATTTGCTGCTTTTGTTTCTCAAATCGCAGCCGTTCGGCCTGCGGATCGACCGCATCGTGCACATAAACCTCCACCGCGTCCGCAACGGCGACGGCGGCGTTGGCCGGTTTTTCGATGTTGGCGCCGGCCTGAAATTCTCTGACTCCTGCCGATCGGCCGATCAGTTCGGCGCTGCTATTGAGAATATCAGCAATTTCCTGCCGCGCCCTCGCCGATACAACTAAGGGCGTCTTCGGCGGGATGTTTCTGTTGTTTCTGATATCGCGAACGGTCCTGACCAGCTCCTGCACTATTTCAATCTGCTTCTCAGCGTCCGGTTCGCGCAGGGAATCAATTACTCTGGGCCATTCGGCGATTGCCAGCGATTTTGAACTTCTCGCCTCCGCTAGGGGCTCAAGGTCTCTTTCCGGGGCGACCTCGTTGAGCTTCTGGAATATTCCCTCGGTGATGAACGGCACAAAAGGATGTAACAATCTGAGGATCTGGTCCAACGCAAAGGCCAGAACACTCTGGACAATTGGCTTTGCCTGGACATTTTGCATTCTTGCCTTTGACCACTCAAGGTACCAGTCGCACAAATCGTTCCAGAAGAATCTGTACAGATCAGCCAAAGGCTCGCTATACTTGAACTTCTCCAGAGATTCGGTGACCTCGGAAATCGTCTCAGCCAGCCTCGATAGAATCCACCTGTCGGTGACATCCATCTTCCCAGGGTCGAATCCGGCAGGGTCCATCCCTTCGAGATTCATCAGGGCAAAACGCGAGGCGTTCCAGAGCTTATTGCAGAAATTTCGTCCAATGTCGAATTTCGGGGACGTATTCACCGTGCGCCCATCGGGCAATGTCATTGCCGCCACAGGCATCCTGATGTCCTGCGTATCCGTGGCCATGCTGGCCAATGTAAAACGCATAGCATCGACGCCGTGACTGTCGATGGCCACCAGCGGATCGATGCCGTTGCCGAGACTCTTGGACATCTTGCGCCCCTGGCCGTCCTGTATCATCGCGTGAATGTAAACGTCGCCAAACGGGATATCGCCTGCACAGTACTGTCCCATCATCACCATGCGCGATACCCAAAGCGTGATGATCTCGCGCGCCGTACAGAGTACGTTGCCAGGATAAAATGTCTTCAACTCCGGCGTCTGGTCGGGCCAACCCAGCGTACTGAAAGGCCAAAGCGCCGAAGAGAACCACGTATCAAGCACGTCGTCATCCTGTGTCCAGTCCTCGGCTTTGAACTGCTGTTCGATAGCTTCATTTCCCGGTCCGACGCTGGCATACGCAACCGCGCCCTCCTCGCAATCAACGGTTACCGAATGGACGGCGTCGGCAAACTCTGAAAGCTCATCCCGCAATTGTGCCTCGCTGCCGGCCTTGGACCACACAGGTATTCTGTGCCCCCACCAGAGCTGGCGGCTTATGGGCCAGTCTCGCAGGTTCTCCAACCAGGCTTGGTAAGTTCTGGCATAGCGGTCAGGGACAAATCGCAGACGCCCGTCAAGCAGCGGCTTGAGTGCCAGGCCGGCGAGAGAGTTAACTGGAACGTCCGTCCCCTCGACAAGGCCCTGGCCGAACTTCTCGCCTAAATGCTCGATCGGCTTCTTGACAGCGATATACCACTGATCCGACAGGTAGGGCTCTATCGGCACGTGACTGCGATAGCTGTGCCCGACCTCGTGGACGTATTGGCGAACATCTTCGAGGAGGTTCTCCGTTCGGAACCATTCGACAATCGCTTCGCGCGCCTCGAAGCGATCCATGCCCAGCAAGGACTGGGCTTCAGGCTCATCGGCATCTTCCCAGCCATGTTTGTCGCTTATCGATCCGTCCGGCGCCATGACGTTGACAATTTCCAGCCCGTGTCTCTGGCCGATCTGCCAGTCATCCGGATCATGAGCCGGTGTGACCTTGAGAAATCCCGTTGAAAAGCGCGCCTTTTCGTCCTCGCTTTCGGGATCGGGCAAAACAAGTTGCCGACCAGGTATTTCGCACGTTTGTCGCCCGGGTTCATCGCGACGGCGGTGTCACCGAGCATAGTCTCCGGGCGGGTAGTGGCGACCGTGACGCATTCGATTCTTGTGCCATCTATCTCGACGCCTTCAACAAGCGGATACTTCAAATACCAAAAGTATCCCTGCACCGTCTCATGCTCCACTTCGTCGTCAGCCAGCACCGTCTGTGTTGCGGGGTCCCAGTTGACGAGCCTCTTGCCGCGATAGATCAGGCCGTCTTTGAAGAGCTTAAAGAATGTGCTGCGCACGGCTTTGGCACAGACTTCGTCCATTGTGAATCGGGTTCGCTGCCAGTCGCAGGAGCAGCCCATCGCCTTCAACTGCTCGATTATCCGGCTTTCATATTCGTCTTTCCACGCCTGGACTCGCCCGACAAATTCCGCCCGATCGAAGTCCGTGCGCCTCTTTCCTTCTTCCGAGAGTATCCGCTTTTCGACAACCGTCTGAGTGGCAATGCCCGCGTGGTCGGTGCCCGGCATCCACAGCGTGTTGTAGTTCTGCATCCGTCTAAAGCGAATAAGAATGTCCTGCAAGGTATTGTTCAGTGCGTGGCCGAGGTGCAGCGGCGCGGTGACATTGGGCGGTGGTATGACGATTGTATACGTCGCTCGGTCACCGCCATCGGCGTGTGGCTCGGCGTGAAAGTAGGAATGAGAAGACCATATACGGTTTACTTGTCTCTCTACAGTTGGCGGGTCATAGGTTTTCGATAGTTGTTCAGCCATAGCGTATCAAGCGTCGAGAATCGACAACAAAAAGAAATTCCGGCCCAGTACGGCAGCCGGAATATTATCATAATAGAAACCAACAACGGCGTAAAGCAGACAATTAAGCACCGATAAGGCACTCTTGGCATTGGCGCCCGAGCCTAATCGAGGTTCATCGTCATCAGAAACTCCCCGTTGGTTCGCGTCTTGGCCAGCCGGCTCTTGAGCAGTTCCACTGCTTCGACCGGGTTCAATTCGCTCAGGACCCTTCGCAGCCTGTAGACGAGCTGAAGCTCTTTGGGATCGAGCAGGAGTTCTTCGCGTCTGGTGCCGCTTCGACTGATGTCGATAGCCGGGTACGTTCTCCTGTCGACAAGACGCCTGTCAAGGTGCAATTCCATGTTTCCGGTTGCCTTGAACTCTTCGAAGATCACATCGTCCATCTTCGAGCCTGTATCGATCAGTGCTGTGGCGAAAATAGTCAGCGAACCGCCTTCTTCGACATTTCTTGCCGCTCCGAAGAATCTTTTGGGCATCTGCATTGCCCCGGCGTCAACACCACCAGTCAGAATTCTGCCCGAATGAGGCATCTCGGTATTGTATGCACGCGCCAGACGCGTAATTGAGTCGAGCAGGATCACCACGTCCTGGCCGTACTCGATAAGCCGCTTTGCCTTCTCGATTACAATTTCGGCAATCTGACAGTGACGTGCGGCCGGCTCGTCGAAGGTCGAGCTGATGACTTCCACGTCGTCGGCGGTCTTACGTTCCATCTCCGTCACTTCTTCGGGCCGTTCGTCGATCAGCAGCACGATCAATTTGATCTCGGGATGGTTTGCGCTCAGGGCATTTGCGATCTTCTGCAGCAGTATCGTCTTGCCCGTTCGCGGCGGAGCGACTATCAGACCGCGCTGACCCTTTCCCACCGGCGTGACCAGGTCAATTATCCTCATGTTCAATTCTTCGGCCGTAGTCTCGAGCACGAAACGACTCTCCGGATGCAACGGTGTCAAATCGGTAAAGACGATTTTCTCGGCAAGATTGTCGGGGTCTTCGAAGTTTATGGCTTCCACGCGCAAAAGAGCAAAGTACTTCTCGGAGTCCTTCGGCGGCCTTATCTGGCCCGACACAACATTGCCCGTACGCAGACCGAAACGCCTGATCTGCGAGGGCGACACATAAATGTCATCCGAGGAGGACAGATAGTTGTAGTCCGTATTGCGGAGAAATCCGTAGCCGTCCGGGAGAACTTCCAGCACGCCTTCACCATACATCAGGCCGCTCTGGCGGATACGCTCCTTGAGAATTCTGAAAACCAAATCCTGCTTTTTGAGCGCGCTGTATTCCGTCATACCCTCGTTCTTTGCAAGATCGTGCAATTCTGCAACGGTTAGCTTCTGCAGATCTGTCAAATAGAGATTGCCTTGCTTGATACGCTCGTACTTGGCATGAGTGGACTCTTCTTCGGTCTCGCCCAGCGACTCGTCCTCGGTCTCTATGGTGTCGGTCTCTGCCTCTCTGGTCTCCACGGCCGTAGCCGTACTGGCAGAATTATCCCCTTCCAGTCGTGCCTGTTCTTCCAACTCGGCGACAACTTCAGCTGCCTTCTTGACCGCCTTCCTCTTTGTGCTCTTGCGTTTCTTGGTTGTGCGCTTTACAGCCTTGGCCATAATTGCTCCTTTTTTGCTTATGAGACAGTGTTACTACCCTCGTGAAACTCCCCGTTGCCAGAAGCAAGGATCAGAGGTGTGACTTCACAGAATAACCTTCTCACAGCAATTCAATAGGATTTGAAATTTGAACAGTAGAACCCAAATATGCCAAATACGGGTGGCAGCAATTGTCAACGATCTGCAATAACCCCGCTTACTAAAAATCAGTAACATCAGAGAAAATATCAGCGACTTGTCTGACCAATGCCGAGAAGTCGGAATTGTTTACCACCGTATTATCGGCGAGGCCAACCTTGCTGTCCAGAGAAATTTGAAAATTTTCTCTAATTTTCAACTGATTTTGGTCAAAACCTTTCTTTTCGGCTCTAAGCGCCCGTAATTTGCGCCTGCAATCTACAAAAACCAACCTGTCACACCGCGTGGCCCAGCCGACCTCGACCAACAGCGGCATGTCCAAGACTATTGCTTTGACCTGATCTTGCCGGCTGTACAGCTCCATAAGCTCTTCGGCCCGCCTCAGGACGAAAGGATGGATTATTTCGTTGAGCGATGACAGTTTATCGAGGTCACCAAATACCACGGCGGCCAATTTCTTGTGGTCTATCTTCCCGGCAGAATCCAAGACCGCCCGGCCAAAGCAGGCTGCAATCTTCTCTTTCACCGGTTCGGTTTCGAGCAGCTTGTGGGCGATATCGTCGGCATCGATAACCTTGCAGCCGAGTTTCGCAAATTCGGCGGCGACGGTGCTCTTGCCCGAAGCGATGCCGCCCAGTATGCCTATAACGGGTTTCTTGCCGAGTTTGTCCACAACCGGATAAGTCTAACTGCATTGTTTCAGCCGGTCAAGTAATGTCCGGTCGATGGACCCACAACATCGGACTGCTGGGCGCATGAAAAGAGACTTGAAGATTCGATTCAAGGCAGATGTACCTTGCCGTGTATCTTCTGAAGGCTGTTGAGCAGGTAGTTCTTCACTACAATGTCCCAGCTCATGTTCTTGGCCAGGTCATAGCCTGTTTGGATCATACTTTCGATTTCAGATTCGTTCTTGGGCAGACGCGAGCATATTTGCATCGCGACTTTCTCGCTCTGGTTTGCTTCAATGCGGTCCCTGACATCGCGGTTGATTTGCAGCATATCTTCGATATCCGCATCGACGTGTGCCTCAAGATTCGTATAGTCTGCGATAATAACACTCCTGCGATCCTGCCCGCCGGTCACGTCGCGCACGAAGCCGGCACATCCGCAGACACTGCTGAAGACACAGATGCCTCCGAACGTCAGCGGTTCAATCTGTGCTATCCCGAACGGCTCGTAGATGCTCTGGCCAAATTCGACGTCGGTTCCCTTGCGGATGTCCATAAACTCCACGTCTGCGGGCATTCTATAACCGCATCTTTGGGTGTCGAAGCCGAACTGGTTGATGAAGATTATCTTTGTGTTTCGGCTTTTAGCGTTGAATTCCTGCACGGCGGTGTAGTAATCGGCCTCTCCGCCAGATAGATCAGGCCAACCCTCACGATGAGCAACAGGCCAGTTGTATGCCGACTCCATGTTGTATATGTCCTGGCTGCGCCGCTGTGCGACCTCGGTCGACAGGACAAACAGTACCGCCGTCTTGTTCTGGGTCCTGAACTCTCTTTCAAGTTGTTCGAGCACGCGCAAATCACGCCACATCCCCTTGCTTTGCACAAGCCTTGTGACATGAGTGAAAATGAAATCGGGCCTGTAGCCCAAGAGGTTCTCGCAGTACCGCTGCAGTTTGTCCTTCGAAGCAAGTTTCTCGTCAACGGTAATCTGGTATGCCGGGATTCCATTATACACTATGTCGATATCGGCGGTCTCAAATTCGGATGCAAGGAAACGCAGCT
>LJTR01000455.1 GCA_001303465.1 Phycisphaerae bacterium SG8_4 | reverse complement strand
AAAACCTATCCCCGCTCCAAAGCTGCGAACAACCGCCTCGACGAGGCTGTCGATCTCCCAGAGGTTCAGGAACAGGCATAATCCCAGGATCGCACAGTTGGTTGTGATCAGCGGCAGAAAGATGCCGAAGCTCTCGTACAGTGAAGGGAAGAACTTCCTGAGGTACATCTCGACCAACTGGACCGCCCCGGCAATAACCAATATGAAACAAACGTACCGCGTGACTTCAAGGCCGAACCGCATCAGGATCCAGTTGTCGATCATCCAGGTAAGCGTACCGCTGAGAGTCACGACGAATGTCACGGCCAGTCCCATGCCGAAAGCCATATCAATCCTGCCCGAGACGCCGAGATATGGACAGATCCCGAGGAACTTCGTGAAGACAAGGTTGTTGATAAGGACCACGGATATGAAGCCCATCAGTAAGACATTCAGTGTTTCCATATGCCCGGCCTCTTAATCTTTCTTTCCAGTGATCGTGTTTACGAGTCCCAACATAAGTCCCAGGGTTACAAAAGCCCCGACAGGCATGCCCATTGCGGCCCACGGGACGAACCAATCGGGCATTACGCTCGCCCCGAACAATTTGCCCGTAGCGAGCAATTCCCTGACGCCGGCCAGCGCGCACAGTGTCAGCGTGAAGCCCGCCCCCATGCCCACGGCGTCAATGATGCTTATTGCCAGGGCGTTCTTGCTGGCGCAGGCCTCGGCCCGGCAGATTATGATACAGTTTACGATGATCAACGGAACGTACGGGCCCAGCGCCGCGCTCATTTCGGGCTGGAACGCCTTGAGGAACAGATCTGCAATAGTGACAAATGTTGCGATGGTGAGCGTAAACATCAGGATTCGAAGGTGTGGCCTGAGGAGATTGCGCATCAGGCTGACCACGATGTTGCTGCATACCAGCACGAAGATTACGCAACAGCCCATTGTCAGGGCCGGTTTGACCGCTGCGGTCACGGCCAGCGTCGGGCACATTCCCAACAGAAGCCTGAACACGGGATTCTCACGCCACAAGCCTGCAAGCAGCGTATCCTTATAGAGACCGGCTGTACCTTCACCGTCAGTTGCCATCACCGATTTGCCCCTTTTCCTGCATGTGACTCTTTATCTGACCCAGGAACGTATTTACGATCGTGACCACCGCTTCACTGCTAACCGTCGCTCCGCTGATTGCCACAATCTCGGCGTCTTTTACGTCGGGAGCCCCAAGTTTCATCAACACGAGTTCTGTTGTCGGTGCATCGACAAACTGATTGCGATAGAACTGATCCTTTATCTTGTCTCCGAAGCCCGGGGTTTCGTTACTCGAAAGCACGCCGTAGCCTTTGAGCTTCTCAAAACCGGCGTCAACAGTGAGCACGAGCTTTATCTTGTCGGCAAAGCCCGAGCCTTCACATGTGAACGCCCAGCCCACACACTGGCCATCGGCTGAGAGGGCCTTGCGAATGGACGTCGCTCTCGTCTTGCCCTTGCCCGATTCCACTTCAACGTTTTCCAGGGCGACTTCAGAGGTGTTGGCATCCGGAATCATTTCAACAACAAGGTTGTTGAACTTGTCTTCCTCGTTCTGGAGTATCCTGCCTTGCCAGCCAGCGTTTGCCACAGCGATCAACAGGCCGAAGCAGAATGACGCCACGATCAGGAGCCAGCTCTGTTGAAAGAAGTACTTCACCTTATCCACTTGCCTTGCCTCCTGCGGGAATCCGCTTGTAGAATCTGTCGATCAGCGGTGTCACGGCGTTCATCAGCAGGACCGAATACATAACACCCTCGGGATATTCCCCGACAATTCTTATGAGCATCGTTATTGCCCCAACGCCGATGCCGAAGACCCACATCCCCCTGCGGGTCAAAGGCGCCGTCACCGGGTCGGTAGCAATGAAGAACGCGCACATTAATAATCCGCCGCTGCAGAGGTGAGTCAGCGGAGAAATGCTGGATTCGGAATCTATCAAATAAGTTACGGACCCAAAGGCGAAAGCACTCAACAGAACGGCCAACGGGATATGGAAATTTATCGTCCGCCGTATAAGAAGATAGACGACGCCTGCGATCAGAGCCAGTGCGCTGGTCTCGCCGAGACAACCGCCGATCTCGCCTGTGAACGCGGCTCCTAGTTGTTCGTTCACTGCCTCGGCGCCTGTCCTGGCCTTCAAGGCCTGTTTGCTGTACGCCAGCGGCGTCGCCTGCGTGCGGGCATCGACCGTGTTGTCCGCAGCGATCGTGCGAACCTCTGCGTCGATAGTCGCCGGAACCATCCAGGTAGTCATCAACATCCCGAAGGAAGCAGTCAGAAACGTCCTTCCGACCATGGCGGGGTTGAAGATGTTGGCGCCGAGCCCGCCGAAGACCATCTTGCCGATTGCAATGCAAAATACGCTGCCGATTATCGCCGCCCAGACGGGCAGCGCAGGCGGCAGGGAAAAGGCAAGAATTATACCCGTGACGACAGCACTGAGGTCGTCGAGCGAATTGGATTTCTTGCGAATCAGATTGCACAGCCATTCGGTCCCGGCGCAGGAGACAACACAGGTCGCAATCAGTACAATCGCGTGAATGCGGAAGTAATAGCTGGCTGCGAGCATGGCGGGAGCCAGACCGATTATGACATCCAACATCACCCCGCGCGTCGAGAGCGGTTTACTGACATGCGGTGCAGATGAAACCGTTATGTTCTTGAGCATCTATCCTTTTCCAACTGTGAATCTTATCCGCCCCGTCAGGCCATCCTCTTCTTCTGCCTGGCAACGAATATCTTGCCCGTTTTGATAAAGCCGGTAATCTCTATGTTGGCCGGGCAGACATAGCTGCAACAACCGCACTCCATACAGGCACTCATATAATAGCGTTCGGCTACATCGAGCAGATCGTGTTTCACCGCGTGGGCGATTCTCGTGGGATTCAGATTCTCCGGGCAAACCTCAAGGCACCTGCCGCAGCGAATGCAGGGCGTTTCGCGTCTGTCGAATTTTGCCCTGCCAATTTGCTCTTTTGTCAATATCGTCACGGCGTTCGTGGTCTTGGTCGTCGGCGTTTCCAGATCTGCAATCGCTATCCCCATCATCGGTCCGCCGAGGACAACTTTTGCGGCGCTCTGAGTAACACCGCCGCAAAACTCGATCAGGTCCCCAACCGACGTTCCTATCGGAACATAGTAGTTGCCCGGCCTGACAACCGGCTCTCCGGTTACCGTTACGACCCTGTGGGTAAGCGGCACATCGACAATGACCGCCTCGGCAAGTGCCGCAGCGGTGGCAACGTTGAGGACTACGACACCGATCATCGGAGGTATACTGCCGCTGGGTACACTCTTCTTGAGGACCGCCTTGATCAGCTGCCTTTCGCCGCCCTGCGGGTATTTCGTCTTGACGGCAATAACTTTGACTTGATCGGGGTTGCCCGAACTTTCCAGCGCTGCCCTGACGACTTCGATCGCCTTTGGCTTATTGTCTTCGATCGCGATAAAGGCCTGCGAGCAGCCCGATGCCTTTTTGGCCAGTCTCAGGCCTGCAATAATCTGGCTGGTCCACTCAAGCATGATGCGATAATCGCAGGTGATGTAGGGCTCGCATTCGCAACCGTTGATAATCAGGTTGTCCTTGGGCATCTGAGGATTGGGCTCCAGTTTCACCCTCGTTGGAAAACCGGCCCCGCCCATGCCGACCAGACCGCCGGCCCGTGACGCTTCGCAGATCTGCTCGGCCGAGTATTTGCTCAGGTCGAAATCGGCCGGCACCTGAAAGGACGGCTGTTTTTCCGGGCTGTTCTCGTCTGCCTCAATGGTTATCGCCTGGGCCCGACCGAGTACCGCGTGAGAACGCAGGCCAATTTCCTTCACTTTTCCTGAAACCGGCGAGTGAACCGGCGCAGAAACAAAGGCATCACAATCGCCTATTCTTTGCCCCGCTTCGACCGCGTCGCCCTTCTTGACGAGGGGCTGACAGATGGCGCCGATATGCTGGCCGAGCAACACAGAAATCTGTTTGGCGGCAGGTCCCGGCTGTATCTGACTATCGCGCGTCAGGGCCTTTTTCTGCGGCGGATGAATCCCGCCTGGAAATGTATGCTTACCTGTCAAAGCAACTACCATATTCTAAAGGCCTCAATCACTTGTCCTGACCGAAACGCCCGTCGATCACCTTCGCAAGCAATACACAAACGAAGGTCAGCAACGACTAGCGGCAGCAAGAAAGCCAGAACAACTTTTTTGACAACCGAAGGGCCTTCGGTCTTGCCCAGCCGCTCGTACACTTGCCCACAATTACGCCTCTGATTGCACTGCTGACACAGTTCTTGCTGGGTCATAATTATGGCCGCCACATCTAATAATAGAGCGAATTTATAATGCACACAATTGAGATTTGCAAACAGAACTTTTTGAAATTGTGGAGATTCTCGAATTTGGAGGGCCAGAACTCGTTGCGCTCACCGAGGTGCGGTGCAAGCGACGTGTGCAGCTGTCAGAAGCCGGCGCGCTTACTGAGGACATCTGGGAACAATCCCTTCAACCTTTGATTCTGTGGAGAAATGGCGAGAGTATTGTTCTATCGTTATCGCCGACTCATCGATTCCGATTCCAAATCTCCCAGTAGGACTTTCCAGTCTCCCATATTCTCTCAAACGAGATTCAGGTTTCCAGAGTTTTGATGTGGGCAGATTCCAAGCCGACCGTAACCGTAATCATCACACTGGCCAAAAGGGCTTTCTTGTCTGGAAACGCCCGGTCTTTTTGAGAATAGCTGTAACGTTTGGCTTCCACCAACGTCTTATATAGTACACGGGCGTCTTATACAGCGCAGAAAGGATTATTTCGCGACAATGGCGGATGATACGCAACGGAGAGTCTTCGTCGTTGATGACGAGATCAAGGTGCTTGAGGTGGTTGGTGAAACACTGGGAAGCCTCTCTGTCGAAGTGACCTGTTTTGTCCGTCCGTCCAAGTGCCTCAGGCTGTTGCGCTCTCAAAAGTGCGACTTGCTTATTGCCGGCCTGAGAATGCCTGAAATGGACGGCATTGAGTTGGTAACAAACGTTAGACACCACGCTCCCTGGGTACCCGTGTTGATCATGACCGACTTCAGCGACGTGCGAAGCGCCGTCAGGGCCATGAAGGCAGGGGCCGTAGATCTGATCGAGAAACCGCTGGACAAAGACAATCTGGCCAGGACAGTCGAATCGATCCTGCAGGAGAATGTACTCAGCAATACCTGCGTTGGCAAGCCCCTGACCGAGATCCAAATGAAAGTATTGAAAATGGTCATTGACGGCAAGAGCAACAAAGAAATCGCCGATTTACTCGACCGTTCTGTCAGAACGGTTGAGGTGCATCGTGCCCACATGATGCAGAGACTCGGTGTCAGTAACCTGCTCGATCTTGTCAAACGAGCTGCGACACTTGGACTGGTCGATCTGACCGCAGGCCAGAAGCCGGATCTGGCTGAGCGAGAGACTGAAGGAACGTGAGAAGAAGACACGGACTTTCTTCAAAAAGCGCGTAGTCACCACAATTGCAGCTATGCAACGAAGATGCGATAATGGCATTTGATAGTTCTTCACCACCTGTGGTGCAGTTGGCGACCGGATGATTCCGGTTTAAAAAAAAGGAAGAGGTATCTGGGCAAATCCGAGATCACGGCCGCCGCAGGCTGGTCACCACAACAAAAGGACCCTGATTTATTCCAGGGTCCTTTTTTTCCGCGGGAGGTGAACGCAAGACCACAGGACTTCGTCTTGCATAAGGCTGGAAAGTGGCGGGACGAGTTCTGCCTGATTGAATCGTCGCAACATATATCCCGTCGCCACGGCGTTTCAAGGCCAGTGGCGTCGTCGACGTTCAATTTGAGCCCCCGCTCCGTTGGCCTTTACTGATCGACTCCTGAAAGAATCTTCAAAAACTAAGTAGTCACCACAATAGACTTGCCTCTGGCAAATTAGTTAGAATAGTGGAGTAGTGACATTCACGGAGGAGCGGCCCAGGTAAAGGGACTAATCGGCTGCTGATGATTTCACAAGAGCGATAGGTATTACAGGAGCTATCATACGCGTCGGCAGGAGTTGATGTGCTCTATTCATCGAGGAGCGGTGCCAGTTATCATCAGTCATTATATATGCCCAGGATTTGTGGATAGACGCTTTTTATCCAAATCTATGGCCCGCCTCACTTGACAGAGGATGCGGGAGAAAGGAGGTGTTTGAGGTGATGAAAACCGGCAAGTCGTGAGTAAGAAGGACGCTTGCGAGGCGCCGAAAGAAGCCGGCCTGCCATCGAGGCGCCAAAGCGATTGAAGATAGACGATCGCCAATCGCAGATCCGATACCGCTGACCTCAGAAGGCCCCGGCTTGGCAGCAGAGCGGGCTCGCTCGCCTGAGTCGGTGAAACAGATTTCAGCCCGTAAACTGTGCCTCAGGCCTTGATTGCAGGGGCTGAGTGTGAACAACCTTGATAAGCTCCACAGGCCGATTTCGGCTTTTGTGGCGCGTACGTTATGAAGAGGGAAATGAAGATGATAAAAAGAACTTTGATTGCGATTGCGGTTGTAGCTTTACTCGCAACTTCGGCGCAGGCTTTGGGACCGGATCCGCATACGGACCCAACCAACGCTAACAACCCGGCCATAAAGGTCAACAACCAGGACTTCACGCTTGGTTGGCCCTTCGAGTACAAGGCGCTCGATCTATGTGAAATTCCCGTGTACATGAACGTCGGTTACTACGTTCAGGTCGAGAAATGCAACGAGAGAAAGATCAAGCTGGTGCAGGTCGACTGTGCCGATCAAAGAGTGGGTCGGAACGCCGACGAGTGGCCGTGCTACTATGACTGTGAAAATGTGAAGATCAGAGCCAACTTTGAAGTCAAAGTGGGTGTCAGGAAAGAGAAGATCGGCAGTGTCATCAAAGATTGGGATGCCTGGATCGATGGTGACGACGTCATCGGGCCCACTTCTGACTGGGACACGGTTACGGTTTGTGTCAAAGCTTGGAACACAGAACTCTGGAAGGCCGGAGACGTAGGCAAGGAGATCAGAGTTGGTACGGTGTACCTTACTGTCAAACCCAACGTTTAGTCGCACACTCTTTCGTGAAGAAGAGCAAGTGAAGCGAATCAGGGAGGGATGGAGCAACTTCATCCCTCCCTTTGTGTGTGCCGAGAACGGTCGTCAACTTGACGGCCTATGACGTGGAGGGCTCCCCAACTGGTTTGTCTTCTGTGACTCGACGCACGAGCCGCTCGTTGATGACCATCAGCCCGGCTACTTCACGTTCGAGTTTCTTATTGGCAGCGCTCAACTCGGTGACTTCTCGTTGAAGCCGAGCCTCAGTCTGATCACGCTTGATTATTTCGCGTCGCAGGTCTCTGACCGGCTGGGCAGCCCAGCCTGATTCTTCCATAGCAGTCGTCCATCGGTGACGGTGCATTTGCAGCTGGGCCAGATCACTATCGTCGGCCTCCTGCCGATCCTCACCATTGCGGCGGGTTCTCTTGCTGCCAGCGAGTTTGACGCTTACGACGGACGGATCACCTGAGAGACGTTGTGCGTACAGGATTTTCGCCGCTGCCCTTCGGCGCCGCCTTATGATCTTCAGCAAAAGCAAAAGCGACAATACTCCGGCAATCGTCAGCAGCTCCCACTGAGCCCACTGCCTGTCGTACAGCTTCGATATGTACAACTCATACAGCCACGACCAGTGTCCCCTGAGTTCTTCCACAAACGCCTCTACAGTCATCTGTCTTCTTTCCTCCAAATCCCGCGCTACCCAACAGCGCGGTCAACTACCCAATAGTTCTTAATGTCCAGTTGTCCAGACACCCATTGTCTCGACATCCCGTCTCACCGATGCAAATCACCAATGCGTTCCTACAAGAAGCACCCTGGCTGTCTCACCACGCCGACAACCAGCCCCCGCTGGCTCCTCTGGCAAACTGAAAAAATCGCCTCCTCTGCGGTACTGCGCCGCTCTAT
>LJTR01000454.1 GCA_001303465.1 Phycisphaerae bacterium SG8_4 | reverse complement strand
TGGCAATGACCTGCCTCCCTATGCCGAGACGAAAGTTGTCCGTAGCGGTTTGCAGTCCATGCCGCTGCTTTACCAGAACATAGACGGCGTAGCATATTCGGAGGCGGAGCTAACGTTGAGCGGTTCGCAGGACTGGACGGTGAAAGATGTGAACACACTGACGCTTTCGTTTTTCGGTAGGCCGGCTAACGCTGCTGAGCCGATGTACGTCACCCTAAACGGTAGTCCTCCGATTTATCGCGAGAATCCAAACGCATCGCAGGTACCCATCTGGATGGTGTGGGATATCGACCTGCAGTTGTTTGCAGACATGGGAGTAGACCTCACCAATGTCAACAAAATCGCCATTGGCTTCGGTGATAGGGATAATCCGCAAGGCGGTGCAGGGACGGTGTATTTCGATGACATTCTATTGGCTACGACTGCACATCCTCCCGTCTCAAAACGACCTCTGCCGTTCCAGGAAGATTTCGAGAGTGTGGTCTTAGGCACGAGCCTGGAGGAGGCCGCGGGCAGTGAAGGGATCTGGACGGACACGCCGCCGGAAGGATGGTTTATTGACGAAAGTGGTATTCCCGGTATTGGTGATCTGGCCGTTGACGGTATGACCGAATGGGCCGGCTGGGCCATCGCAGACAAAGACTGGTGGACCACTGTCGCCGGCGACCAGAGGCGTTCGGAATTCACGTTAGGTCAGGGTGCTGTTGCTGTAGCCGACCCGGATGAGTGGGATGATTCGGCGCACCCGGATGGATATAATGTTGCCGAGGATGCCTATGACACGTGGTTCAGTACGCCGCCGATTGATGTCTCGGGTGCTCAGGCCGGCACGGTTCAGCACTATCACCAGACGGCCAACATAACCGCTTTCTACGACAACCATGATCCTATCGAGGTACTCCTGTGGGAATCCGATGGCGTCAGTCCGAACTTCAAGGACGACAACTCAACCAATGAGACTATCACCGTCAATCTGGAGAATCCCGCGGGGGCCACAAGTTTGGTCTTGACGTTCGGTCTGTTCGAGGCCGGCAACGACTGGTGGTGGGCGATCGACAACATTGAAATCACCGGTATTCCCAAGTAGAAGGCCATTGCCTCTTGTAGGGATTTGCATCTGTGCGGGGCCTATGCTGATTGACTCGGCATAGGCCCCGATTGTTTTTGGGCCGACTCCACCTCTATACGAACGTTCGGACAAGCAAAGGACTGCGCGGGCTTTCCGGAAGACAGCAATTCACTGGTCCCTTCTGAAAATGGCTGGCATCAGGTTGGCAAGTCAGGTATCATTGCCGTCGCATCGCTCGAATGTGTAGTCGAGCTTAGTTTCCAAAAGAAATCCAAGCTTTTGAAAGGATCTGGCTCATGTACCGAATTTTTTTGAGTATTCTTGTCGGAAGTCTGCTACTCTCTGGGACCGCATTTGCCGACGCCAACTGGCCACAGTTTCATGGGCCGTCGGCCGGCGTTGCCGAGGACAGCGTTCTGCCGGCTTCGTGGAGCACGACCGAGAACGTCGCCTGGAAGCTCGATATCCCGGGCCGAGGCTGGTCCTCGCCAATCGTCTGGGACAATCGCGTTTTTGTCACCTCGGCGATAGGCGGAAGCGACGCCGAGATGCCCAAAAAGGGACTGTACTTCGGAGGCAACCGGGATAAACCGTCCGACAAGACCCATCTGTGGATGGTCTACTGCATCGACTTCAACACTGGCAAGATAATCTGGGAGAGACTCGTCCATCAGGCTGTACCGAAGCACTCTTTGCACATCAAGAATACATACGCCTCCGAAACCCCCGTCACCGACGGGCAGCGTCTGTTCGTCTATTTCGGCAATATCGGCCTGTTCTGTTACGACATGGACGGCAAGCAGTTGTGGTCGAAGGAATTCGGCAGCTTCAAGACACGCTACAACTGGGGTACGGCTGCATCGCCTGTGCTGTACAAGGACTGGATTTTCATAGTGAACGACAACGACGAACAGTCTTTTGCCGTTGCGCTGGGTAAGATGACAGGTACGCAGATGTGGCGCGTCGAGCGCGACGAAAAGAGCAACTGGGCGACGCCGTACATCTGGGAGAACGAAAAAGGCACCGAGCTGATAACAAGCGGAACCGGCAAAATCCGCTCGTACGATCTGGAAGGCAACCTTCTGTGGGAATTGGGCGGCATGTCAAATATCGTTATTCCCACCCCGTTTGCAAAGGGCGGCCTGCTCTATATCAGCTCGGGCTACGTCGGTGACAAGAAACGCCCCGTATTCGCGATCCGACCGGGAGCGCGGGGTGACATCACGCTCGGAGAAGGCCAGAGCAGCAATGAATTCATAGCGTGGTGCCAAGAGCAGGCAGGTCCGTATAATCCCTCGCCAATCGTCTACGGTGACTACCTGTACGTCCTCTACGACCGCGGCACGCTGAGCTGTTACGATGCGCGGACAGGCAGCGAAATCTATAGCAGACAAAAGATCGCCGCCGACGCCAGAGCGTTCACCTCTTCACCGCTGGCCAACAACGGCAGAATATTCTGTCTCAGCGAAGACGGCGATACATTTGTCATCCAGGCCGGCCCCGAATTCAAACTGCTGGCCGCAAACAGGCTCGGTGAAATGTGCATGGCTACTCCTGCCGCACTTCGCGGTAGTCTGATCATTCGCACGATGTCGAAACTCTACCGCATTGGTAACTAAGCGAGAGGTGCCGTGTCCTCCATATGTTAGGGATTTTTACAATTGCGGCCTCTTTGACCAGAGCATATAATCATTAGGTGCGTAAGTCATGTTCTCACGAATTCGCTGTTTCCGCCGTTCTTTGCGCATATTGTACGAAGGGGCATTTGCAGTGAGGAATGTCGATGGGCGAGGCTCAAGAGCAGAACAGGAATTGGCCTAAGGGTAACGGCGCTGGTCCGACTCGGTCTTATGACGGATCTGTGATAGGCCCAGGCGGGCAGATTGGTCCGTTCCGTATCGAGCGAGAGTTAGGTCGTGGGGGCGCGGGGGTAGTTTACCTGGCACACGATACCAAGCTCGACCGTTCGGTAGCCATCAAGAGCCTCCCACCGGAAATCAAGGACAATCCCAGGGCCCTATCTCGCTTCACGCGTGAAGCACGAGTATTAGCCTCGTTGAATCATCCGAACATCGCCACGATCTACGAGGAACTTCAAGAGGCCGAGGGCGTCAACTATCTTGTCCTAGAATACATCCCTGGCCAGACACTAGCCGAGCGGATCGCCGCCTCGAGGCTCAAACTTCAAGAGGTCCTACCCATTGCTCAGCAAATCGCCGAGGCCGTCGCGGCGGCCCACGAGCACGATGTGATACATCGCGACCTCAAGCCCAGCAATATTAAGATTACTCCTGAGGGCAAGGTCAAGGTGCTGGACTTTGGCCTAGCCAAGGCTCTCGCCGGTGAAGGGGAAGATCGACAGAGCACGATCACAGAGCCGGGCCGGATTATCGGCACGCCGGCCTACATGAGCCCGGAGCAGGCCCGTGGTAAGGCGACGGACAAGCGCAGCGACATCTGGTCGTTCGGCTGCGTGCTGTATGAGATGTTGACGGCTACGATTCCCTTTAGAGGCGAGACAATCTCCGATACGCTGGCCAACATTCTGCAGGCAGAGCCCAATTGGCAATCACTACCCGAGAGCACACCGGCAAACATCAGATCTCTGCTCCGACGCTGTTTGGAGAAAGATCCGCGCCGGCGGCTTCGAGATATTGGAGATGCTGTTATCGAAATCGACGAGACGCGAAGCATACCCCAGGCTGCACGTGCCGCCAGCGCGCCGGTGCTTGACAAGCCACGGTCTGCACTATGGCGATGGGGAATCGTATGCTGCTTCGTTGGAGTGATTGTTGGCCTTATTGCCGCGAGTATATTTCTGAGCAGGCCTACTGCCCCATCTGTTTCCGAGCTGGACCCAGCATCCATCCGGCGGACCGTCATTAGGCTTCCTGAGAATCAAGTACTCGGCGTTTTTCACTCCACTACTTTCGGTTGGCGTCAGCCCGCGTTTGCTTTGTCTCCCGATGGATCGCGGCTTGTCTACGTCGCGCATGTTGACGGGAAGACACAGTTGTTTGAGCGTCTGATGAACCAGTTTGACGTCAGGCCCATCGTCGGCACGGATGGAGCCTCATCGCCCTTCTTCTCTCCTGATGGTCAGAAGGTGGGCTATTTTGCATATGAGGAGCTCAAGGTAGTTTCGCTTCGGGGTGGAGAGCCCGTGCCCCTGTGCTCCTCGATTATGACAATACAAACGGGTGGAAGCTGGGGCAGTGACGGCCTGATTTACTTCACAGATCGCGGCTTAGTCTCCCGAGTGCCGGCCGCAGGTGGCAACGCAGAGCATCTGGAGACCGCATCCGGGCCTATTAGTGGAGGTTACCCACAGGTCCTACCGGGCAACAAGGCCATCCTCGTCTCTTCGAAAGGCAATACCATATCGAAGGGCGATGCCGTGGTCTTCTCACTGGAAACCGGGGAAAAGAGAATTCTCGTCCGAGGCGGTGAATACGCACAATACGTGCCGACGGGGCATCTTATCTATGCGCGAGCAGGGGCAATTGAGGCGGTGCCCTTCAGTCTGGCGACACTCGAAGTGACCGGTCATCCTATGCCGATCCTGGAAGGAGTCTTGCTGGACTCGATAAGCGGCGTGGTGCATTTGGCCTTCTCAGACGATGGCTCACTTGTCTACGCTCCGGGTACTGACGTACAAAGGAGTATCCCAACCTGGTTAGATCGGCAAGGTAACTTTGAGCCGCTTTCCATGCCGGTCCGTACCTATGATACACTCAGCCTCTCACCCGATGGCAAACGGCTGGCGATACTCGTGCGTGATGAGCTTCAATCCAACGTTCATGTTTATGATATCGCCACAGGTAGGGAAACCAAGCTGGTCCTGGAAGGTGATATCTATCGCCCCGTCTGGGCCCCAGATAGCAAACGGGTGGTTTACCTTTGCCGCCAAGAGGGAGAAAAGAATTGGAATCTTTTCTTGGCGCGCGCAGATGGAAGTGGCAAAGCGGAGTTGCTTTATTCGGGTCCAACTCAGTTGGCACCATATTCATGGTCGCCGGACGGCAAGCTGCTGGCGCTTTATGATCCTTTTGGACTTGGCGACATCTTGGTTCTGTCGCTCGAAGGCGAACGCA
>LJTR01000051.1 GCA_001303465.1 Phycisphaerae bacterium SG8_4 | reverse complement strand
CGATAGCAGGGATATATTTTGCTGCCCTATTTGCAGTCCGCGGTTTCGGAATAACGGCCGGTACTCACGCCTTCTACAACATCATCGCGGTATCGGTCGCAACACGTTTCTTTCAGTAGACGAAAGCAGAAAAAACATTCGTACAGGCCCGCGTTTTCCCAAAAAAAAGTCGCCTGCCATTACTCTTTAGGATTGCGAAGCTTGCACAATATTCGTCCTATAAGGGCTGTTTTGAGCCCTATCAGTGCTGATATCTGACTTGAAATAGTCTACTGATTCTGGTATAATATCCACAAGTTGAAAGCCGGATTTTTTGTGTTAGGATCGTATAGATGGAATCACCACAAGTGAACGTAGCCGTCGAAGAATTGATGTTCAGTTGTTTCCTCAGTTGTTTCCAGAGACCTTTGCATCCGGAGCTTTTTCAGATTTACGCCAACAGGAAATTGAGTACGGAGAAGTATGAGGCGATTATCTGGCTGACCGGTTGCACGCATGTTGTCAGCGTCTTCGCAGGCGACGCATGTCTTACCGAAGTTGTCAGCACACCCGGTCAAATGCTGCCCTCCCGAGGCTTGATCGAACGTTTTCAATTCCGTGGGCCAAGGACTCACAAGTGCACTTTGAGCCGTGGAGTAAGCTACATGACCGACTTCCAGGTCGAGAAGATGAGTCCCAATCTGTATCGACAAAGCTATACCGATCTCGAACGTTTCGCCCGCAACCGGGGCGTGTTTGTCAAGTTTCCGGAACTGGAAGTTGACAAGCTTCAGCCGTTCTGCTACGTCGACTTCGAGGCCAGACGAACCGAGCTGCACATCCATACATTCGCCGCCTATCCCGATCAAGTGACAATGATAAAGACTCAGTCACTGTTCGATTTTCAGTAGTGAAAATGTGGCGTCGAGCAATCCGTACAGTTACAAACTGATCGCGGTCAACCGTCTATTCCGTAATTTCTGAGAACGGACTTCACCCTGTGGAATCTCGGCCTGAACAGTCTGAACCATTTGGAAGACATATACTCTCTTGCGTGTACGCCCAGCAGTTGCTGCAGATTTGAACTTCCCTTTAGGAGATTGCCATAGATGCGCAAACCGTAAGGCAAGGCAACAACTCTCAAGGGATAAGGTGTTGAATTCCAAACAACGTTAAACAGCCCCGTCCATCCGATGATATCATAGATGCTTGTTCTTTCCACTCCTTTGACCATGACCCTGAACTCCTTTCCATCATAACTACCCGAAACATCCTTATCTCAATCACTAATCCACGACTGCAGTGCCTTCCAACGATGCCGCCGGTGGCAATTGCAAACACCCGTTTCCATCCAGGAATTAGTGCATGATAGCGTTAATATATCAGCGTATCGATCACCGGTCAAGACAAAATCTAGCACAAAATTAATAATTGCTGCTTTTTTTCGGACCTTGGCCGGCCGAACGCAACACAGCCTGCTTACCCCTCATGTGCCTTGATGGCCCCCCATGACCGGCCCCAGCAAGTGAAATTTGGCTGTCCTAAGTGTTCTGCAGTTGGACATTCTGCTGCAAAACACCCAATTTTCCGCGTATCTCCCCGGACATCCTACTATTTGGGAAATCATTGATAATCTGCTCGCCGATTTCCAGCGCACCGACCCATTGCTTCTCTGTGACGGCGATGGCGAATTGCACACCCAGGTTGTGAAGTTTGGTCCGGAAGACATCCCTTGCCGCCTCCTGCAGGGCCAACCCCTCGTTGGGAGTAAGGTAGAAATCCAGCTCCCGAAGTATGTCCAGGCTCCTGTCGGTCTCCTGACGCTTGACAGCATCATCCCAGGCAGCCAGCAGGGCTCTTTTACGATCCTGCTTGCTGTCTATCAGAGCTTGTCTCAGGGCCTTTGCCCGCTCGCTTTCCGGATGCGCCTTGATCAGCGCCTCGATCTTGGCGCTCGCCCTGGCCCAATGGCGATCGTCAAGCAGCTTCTCAATGTGGGCCGCAATCTGATTGAATCTCTCGTGGTCGGTCGCATCGCGGTAATGATCCGTCTGCGCCCTCAGTTGCTCGGCGAGCTTCTCGTATTCGGGCCTTTGGCCGATCTGTTCAATTAGTTGATTGGCTGCATCGAAATCCTGCTGTTGCAGCTTGTCAAAAACGGCCTCCCTGAGAGACTGCTTGTCGGCATCGCGAAACACAATCGACTTGGCCGTCTCGCTGACCCGGGTGATATGGTTGATCTGCGTAAGCTCGGCGCTGATCTTTTCCAGGGCGCCGGTAACATCCTCGAGCTTGGCGCTGTTCTCTGCGAGTGCTGTTAGAATCTTGGAGACCCTGGAGATCATGGTCAAAAGCGCCGAGACAAATACCAGCGTGCCCAGCATGAGGACAAGTTGACGGAGCAGATTGGTCTCGGCCGTGTGGAATATATCGGTAAAGACGGTCAGAGCGACCACAATTACCACTGCGAGACAAATAATCAAGGCATGCCATTTGAATCGCCGCAAGAAACCGTCTTTTTCAGAGTTCATGATTCACCCCTTGAAAAAAATGACTCTTCACAGCATATGTCTAACAAATTATAATACAATAAAGCGCCGCCGTTGTCAACAATTGAAAAAATCGGATGTGCTTGGAAAAGAGGGCGATAAGTCGGTTTTTCCTGCATTCTCTGGCTTTTTCGGGCTATTCTTGTCAGGGCATTTGGATATGAAGACGATAGGGTGCACAGCGCGAAAATCTTACTGCGGAGCTGTCCAAGCATTCGCAGGGCCGCTGCAGTCCAGGTCAACGTCGAGTCCGGACGCAGGAGCCGGAAAATATGCCCGATACCTTTGTCTGTCCGGAGAACCTAACTTGCTGTCTATTACGTCGGATTGGTTGTGCATTATCGAATACAAACACGCTGGATTCTAAACGCCCATGGCCACCAACTCGGGTGTGAAACGATTCGCTGGCGTTGACGGTCCGGGTGATTTCGGTTATTGTACCCGGCGGATCGCAGCACAGGGCAGAACCGTAAACCGTAACCAGCAAGGAGAAAAGCAAAAATGAATAGACGAGAGTTCTTGACAACAACGGGCGCAGCGGGGATGGCAGGTATGAGTTCTCTGGCGGCTGGAGCCGACGCGGGCGGCCGGGAGTATTTCGAATTCAGGCAATACCGTTTGCACACCGGATCGAAGAAGAACCAGGTAGGCGATTTTCTGCGCAAGGTGGGAATCCCGGCGATGAACCGAATTGGGATCGGGCCGGTCGGGGTCTTCAACGCGATGTATGGCCCCAGCAGCCCGACGCTCTATGTCATGCTCGTACACAAATCTCTGGATTCGGTCGTCAATTCATCCGAGCGTCTGCTGGCCGATGAAAAGTTTTGCAAGGACGGTGCCGATTTTGTCAATGCCTCGCTTTCCGAGACGGCTTATGTGCGGATGGAAAGCTCACTGATGGTGGCGTTCAAGGACATGCCCCAACTTAGCGTGCCGAAGCAGAAGATCGAGAACAAATCTCGCATCTTCGAGCTTCGCACCTACGAAAGCCACAGCATCAAGGCGTCAAAGAAGAAGATCGAGATGTTCAACGAGGGCGGCGAAATTGCAATCTTCAAGAAGACGGGGCTGGCGCCGGTCTTCTTCGGTGAGACGATAGTGGGCCCACAGATGCCGAACCTGACCTACATGCTGGTCTTCGATGACTTGACGCACCGAGATGCGATGTGGGATGTGTTCCGGGTGGATCCGGAATGGAAGAGGATCAGCAGTGATCCGCAATACAGGGACACTGTTTCCAACATCACGGACATCATTCTCAGGCCGACGGGGTATTCGCAGATATAGTCGCTAGTTGGACGTGGCCGGTCGAGTTCCGAGGACCTGCAGTGTCTCTCGGATCACCGGCAGCGTTTCGGTGGTTATCTTCGGCTCGCGGAGATCGCCGGCAACGTCTATTCGGACGACTGCCTGGCCGAGACCTTCGGTCAAAGACTGCAAGATGGACGGATCGTCTGTGGCCAGTCGCTGGCCTCGCGCTGTGAGCTTCAAGTCGACATTGAGGCCCTTGAGATCCAGCTGGCCCGAGCCGGAAAAGGCATGCGCCCGGCCGGCCAGATCGAGCTTGCGAACGGACAGATTGTTGCCCCGGATGTACGAATCGACAAGCATCCGGTCGAATGCAAAATCTTTCGGCTTTGTCAGTTGCAGAACGTTCAACAGTTTGGCAAGGGGCGAGAGTTTGCCAACCTTCATATCGCTTATTGCGAGTTTGCACGCGCCGATGCGTGAAGAAATATCCCCGATCCGAGCATTGATGCTCAGTGAGCCATCCATCTGGCCGGTTGTGTAGTCGTTCTCGGGAGCCTGTTCGAGCTTCGTATCGACAAGAAATCGCTTTAGATCTACGTTGTCAAAACCTGTTTGCAGCACGTAGCTGCCGGCTCGTTCGGCCGAGTGGTTGAACACGAATTTGCCTTTCAGTTTTCCCCCGTAGAAATCGGCAACCAGATCTTCAGTGGACCACATGGCCTGGCTGGGGTCGTAGAGGATATCTGAACTCATGCTCCTGAGAGTCTTGCCCCATACTTTGAGTGTACCGTCTTCGAGGGTCGCCCGGCAGTTGCTGAAGCCTTGGCCTGTTTTGTATTGACCTTTTGTCTTCAGCACAGAGTCCAGTTCAATTCGCGAGCCGGAGACTCTGAAGCCGCAGTCTTTCAAAGTGACGTCGCCCGTAAAATCGATGGACTTCTGACCATCGTTTGTGCGCCGGATCCGGACATCCTCGAAATTCAGGTCGAATCGACCGGGCGCGGCGAGACCGTCGTACAGAGAGCGGGCGCGTCGGGGCAAGGTGAGGCTGAGCTGCTCGTCGAACAAGATGTCTTTAGCCAGGACGCGCAGCCGAGCGCTTTCGAAAGCGCTGTCGACCAATTTCACCTGGCCGCTGACGTTTACGGTCGCTTCGTCTTGCGGCTCGGGCACTCCGCAATCCAGAGTTGCAGAAACATCCCTGAGCGCAATAACATCGCCGTCGAAGACCAGGCTGCCTGTGAGATCCTTCAGAGGGTGAGGGAACTTTGCAAAAGAAACCGTGTTGCCCAGACATTCAACGGAAACCGTGAAATTGGCAGCTTCTGAGGGACTTTCTTTGTCTAAGTCAGCGACGAGATTCACCCTTCCGGCAGGTTTCCATTCTGCGATAATCTTCTTCGTTGACTCGCCCATCAGATCGAATAGATCATCGTTTAGCTCGGCATCGTCAAATGTCATTGATATGTCATAAAGTGGCTTGCCGAGTTCCTCGTTCGGCTGGATACGACCGGTCATGGAAATCGAACCGTCGCGGTACCTGCCGGAGAACTCTTTGACAACGACAGAATCTGGTGAAAAGACAGCTTTTGCTGATATGTCCGTGATAGGCAGCGGAAGCTTATCAAATTTCATGGAAGCTTCTTCGAAAGACAGATCGGCAGTGAAACTGACCGGGCCTTCGGCCTGCGCCGAGATGTTGATCCGGCCGCTGGCCAGACCACAAGGATCGAATCTCCTGAATAGATCCTTCTGCTTGGCCGGCAGCGCCGCTTCCAATGTCGAATCCAGCACAATGTTGTTTATTATGGCGCTGAGATCATAGGCCTGCTTCTCGCCTGATGTCACTACCTCGCCGTCCAAGACGATCTTGCGATCATCGACCTGTGAAACAAGATCCGAGAAGACGACCCTGTCACGTTCGAAAACCAACTTGCCTGTCAGCTTTTTCAATGGATAGGGAAAAGAACAATATACGGCCTCGGCGCCGCGAGGCTCTACTACCAGTCTCTTCCACTTGTCGGTTGGCGATTCTCTGCCGAACTGATAGTCTATTGCCGCAGAGCCGGCCGGGGAGAAAGCGGCCCAGAATTCCTGCTGTCTCGGATTCAGCGCATCATACAAGTCATTGTCCAGAGGCATATTGTCACTCGTAATCTGGATCAGGTACTTGAAGTCCGGGCCAAAACCGCTGGACCAGCCGTTAAAGAAGAGCCGAACGTCCCCATGCCTGCCGGCCAGGTTGTTCAACTTCACGCTGCTGTTGGTAAAATCTATCTGACCGGCCAGGTTCTCTATCGCGTACTTGAATTTGTAGTAACAGGCCTCGATGTCCTTGCAGCGCACAGTGCCGGTCAACGTGCTTTCGCTCAGACGATTGAGACTGCCCGAGGCGTCGAGTTCAACGTCTAATCGCCCGCTCGGCTGATAACGGTCAAAGAATCTCTGCAAGGCAGCAAACGGACTGGACTTGGCCAAGGCCCGCTCGACCAACACCAGCCTCTCCGGCTCAGGATTGCGTATAGATCGCAGATCAGTGACATTCAGCTCCAGAGCAAAAGTGCCGTCTTTGTCATAAGTCAACTCCGCGGCCATGACATCTATTATCCATGCCATCTCGAACTCAGGGATATCCACGGACGAAATTCCGCCCGCAATTGTAACACTGCCCGGCTTCCAGAGTCCGGTCAAACGGCTTGGGGCAAAACCGGAAACCTGGTCAGCCGTCGTGATTTCGAAACTGTAGCCCTTCGGTGTCTTTTCATCGGACCCAAATTCTGCGTCAAGGGGCAACGAGACGGCAACTTCTGATTTACCTTTTGAGGCCTTGGTATACTGGAGTATTCCCGAATTGAGGCGAACGCGCGGCATCTTGCTGGGTCTGTCCTTTGGCGGCCTGATCTTGAGCCCGGAGACGTTCCACCGATCCGTATCCAGATCGTACTGGGCATTGAGAACAAAATCGTTGACGTCAATCACTTTCAGACGGGGTTTAAACAACAACAAACTGCCAAGGCTAAAGCGTGCATATACCTCATCTGCTTTGAGTATGGCATTGTCGCCGTCTTGCTGCTTCGAGGCGCTTACAACGAGCTTCTTGATGAGGACCGAACCGCCCGCGCGGAAACTGACTGATTCGGTTTTTATCCTGGTGTTTGTCAGCCCTCCAATCTGTGCCAAGGCGATGTGGCACAGAGCCCTGCCCGCCAGGATGTAGAAAGGCCATAACAGAACGACCAGGATCAATCCTGCCAGAATCCGGCGAATTTTGCCGATAGGTTTCGAATTTTTTCTTTTGCGTCGGGCCATCCTTAGCGGAGAGAATCTTGATTTGGCCACATTGGCACTGTCAACTACCAACGGTTTGTCATGAGACTGTTTTGACGGCTTTGTCCGCAATGTCGCGACGGCAATAGGCACCGTCGAATCCTATCATGTCCACGGCCTCGTAGGCCCTTGTCTTTGCATCTGCGATTGTCTGGCCCAGTGCGGTAACGCCCAGCACCCTGCCGCCGGCGGTGACAATATCTCCATTGTCTTCTTTGGTTCCGGCGTGGAATACAATCACATCTTCAAGCTGGGTGGCCTCGGAAAGCCCCGTTATCTTCTTTCCCTTTTGATAATCGTCCGGATAACCGCCCGAGGCCATCACCACACAAACGGCAGGGCGATGGTCCCATTCGAGTGTAATCTGATCCAGCTTGCCGTCGCAGACCGCCAACAGCACCTCCAGAAGATCGCTCTTGAGCCGCATCAGAATCGGCTGGGTCTCGGGATCGCCGAAACGAACATTGAACTCCAGCACTCTCGGACCGCCGGCGGTAACCATAATCCCGGCGTACAATACACCTTTGTACGGTGTTCCATTGCGATTCATGCCGTCGACCACCGGCACGAGAATCTCACGCGTGATCTGCTTGATCAACCCTTCGGTAACCACCGGCGCCGGGCTGTAGGCGCCCATACCGCCGGTATTGGGTCCGGTATCGCCGTCTCCGATCTGCTTGTGATCCTGCGATGACTCCATGACATAAATGTTCCGCCCATCCACAAAAGCGAGTATCGAGGCCTCCTCGCCGAGAAGCTTATCTTCGACGACAACCACGTTGCCGGCAGGGCCGAATATCTTGTCGCACATGACTTTCTCGGCTGCCAGAATTCCGTCGGAGGGATCGTCGCAGACGAAAACGCCTTTTCCCTTTGCTAGACCCGCGGCCTTGATCACGACCGGCTCGTCTCTGCTGGCAATGTACGCCTTGGCATCTGCGTACCGGTCGAAGGTTCTGCCCTCGGCAGTAGAGACACTGCTCGAACGCATCAGTTGCTTTGCGAAGGCCTTGTCCGCCTCGAGCTGTGCCGCCTTGCCGCTCGGGCCGAACGCCTTTATGCCGGCGGATTCGAACTTGTCGACCAGACCTGCGGCAAGCGGATCTTCCGGGCCGACCACCGCAAGCTCGACCTGGTTTTGTCTCGCAAACTCCAAAAGCTCGGCCGTATCATCTGAGCCGATTGGAACATTCTCGCCACATTGAGCCGTACCGGGATTGCCGGGTGAGATGTAGAGTTTGGTCAGGTCTTTCGATTGCGCCAGCTTCCAGGCAATCGCGTGCTCTCGGCCGCCACTGCCGATCAACAGTACGTTCATCTGTCACCTCTAATTAGATTTCCTGTGCTGCTCCGTTGATTCACGCCAGCAATGCCCAAGAAGGCAAACTTCTTGATCCAGGTGCTTGCCGGTATGGGCATTTCATGTTGAAACAGTCTAACAGAGCAGACAGGTTTGCTCAAGGCTTTTTGATTGCCGGCAGACGTTTCCGCAGAGAAGCTGGGGCCATCGAGCATCCGAGCGGCAATGGATGTGGGCCGACCTGCGAATCGACTTGTTATCTCGGAATATCTGAGTTTTGCCTTTAATAGCTGCGGCGAGAGCCTATAATGTTCCGGTGTTCGTTTATTGCCAGGAACCGCGAACCTACAAAGGAATGCGAAGATGAATAGGAAACGGCCTGCTATTTTGACAGTTTGTACCCTGATTGCCGTCTTGACCTTTGCCGGCTGCTACCGGCCCGTTAGTTACCCGGAATTGGCTGATACAGACGTGTATCCAACGATTGTCCGTGCGGCACGGTACCACGTGGTCGGCACATCCGTTGAGGGCAGGCCAATTATGTGCCTTGTGCTTGGCCAGGGTTCCGACGTGGCCTTGATCATGGCAACCATTCACGGCAACGAACCGGCCGGAACACCTCTTGTCCGGCGGCTGGCCACGCATCTCAGGCAGCACCCCGAGATACTTGACGGACGAAAGGTAGTGCTTCTGCGTCTGGCCAATCCGGACGGACTGGCGCATAAGAGTCGCTATAATACCCGCGGCGTGGATTTGAATCGCAACTTCGAGGCGGCAAATCGTCTCAACAGCAAACAATCCGGATTGACCGCGCTCTCTGAGCCGGAATCACGCGCGATCCGGCAGGTCATTGTGCAATACAGACCGGATCGCATCGTCACCATCCATCAGCCGTTGGCCTGCATCGATTATGACGGCCCCGCACAAGAGTTGGCTGAGCACATGGGGCAGTATTGCGCCCTGCCCGTGAAGAAGCTGGGCGCCAGACCGGGTTCGCTCGGCTCATACGCAGGGGTAACGCTGGGCATTCCGATCATAACGTTCGAAATGCTGGGATCCGACTCACAACTCGATTCGGAAGTGCTCTGGCAGAAATACGGAAGGGCACTGATAGCCGCCATTCTCTATCCGGACCCGGTGCAATGAAATGTCATTTGGTGACCAGGGAATCAGGAAATCGGCAAGTGGCTATCAGGTCATCAGGGTATCCGGGAGGCCACGTGCGAATGTCGTCCTTGCGTGGTATCCTGATCGCCTGATGGTTTGCATCCTGGCAGCCGGGTATCCCGATATCCCCAACTGCATTTCATAACCTGCGGCATTACGCAATAACAAATTTCGACGTGAGATGTAGGCCGTTTTCGGCTAAAATGATAACTCAGATGGGCGAATTTAGATTGAACAATGATTTTAAGCCTGCGGGTGATCAACCTCGAGCCATCGAGCGGCTCGCCGGAGGACTGCGCAAAGGCAAGAGATTCCAGACACTGATGGGTGTTACCGGCAGCGGCAAGACGTTCACGATGGCTAACGTCATAGCAAAGCAGAACTTGCCGGCCCTGATCATTTCGCATAACAAGACATTGGCTGCTCAGCTCTACGAGGAATTCAAAGAGCTCTTCCCGGAGAATGCGGTCGAGTATTTTGTCAGTTACTACGATTACTACCAGCCCGAGGCATATATTCCTCAGCGCGACATCTACATAGAAAAGGACGCGTCGAAGAACAACGACCTTGACCGGCTTCGTCTGTCGGCGACCACCAGCCTTTCAACAAGGAGTGACTGCATTGTCGTCGCATCGGTCTCCTGTATCTTCGGGCTCGGCTCGCCCGAGGATTATAAGGCCAGCGTCGTGCCGGTCCGCATTGGCGATCAATGCGACCGAAACGAGCTCCTTGGGAGACTTGCCGACATCCAGTACAGCAGAAATGACATCGACTTTCAGCGAGGAACCTTCAGGGTCCGGGGCGACGTCGTTGAGCTGCATCCGTCCTATGAGTCTTATGCGATTCGCATCGAGTTCTTCGGCGATGAAATAGAGAAGATAAGCTACATTAACCCGGTATCCTCGGAAATCCTTGCAATCGAGAACCAGGTCTTCATATACCCGGCTCAACACTATGTCATGCCGAGCGACAGAATCAGCGCTGCGATCGAGAGCATCAAGATAGAGCTGGAGCAGCGGCTGGCTGAGTTCCGGGGCCAGGGTAAGCTGTTGGAAGCCCAGCGGCTCGCGGCCAGGACGATGTACGATATCGAGATGATGCAGGAGGTCGGCTATTGCAGCGGGATCGAGAATTACGCCAGACATTTGGCCGGCCTAAAACCGGGGGCGAGGCCCTATACGCTGATCGACTATTTTCCCGAGGATTTCCTTCTGTTTGTCGACGAATCCCACGCCACAATCCCGCAGGTCAAGGCGATGTGGGCCGGCGACAGGAGCAGAAAGAGCGTCCTGATCGAACACGGCTTCAGATTGCCCAGCGCGCTGGATAACAGGCCGCTGCGGTTCGAGGAGTTTCAGGAAAGCTGGGCCAAGGTCATCTTTGTTTCTGCCACGCCCGCACAGTACGAACTGGAGAAATGCGATAACGAGGTCGTCGAGCAGATCATCAGGCCGACCGGACTGATTGACCCTGAAATCTTTGTCTTCTCTGCCGGCAACCAGATTCCGCACCTTCTGGGCGAGATCGAGAAGCGCGCCAAGGCCAAGGAGCGCGTCTTGGTTACGACCCTGACCAAACGGATGGCCGAGGACCTTGCCAGTTACATTGCCAAGAAGGGTTTCAAATGCCGCTACCTGCACAGCGAAATCGACACGCTTGAGAGGATCGACATCCTGCGGGACCTGCGCCGCGGCGATTTTGAGGTGCTTGTCGGCGTGAACCTGCTGCGGGAGGGTCTGGATTTGCCCGAGGTTTCCGCCGTCGCCATCCTCGATGCCGACAAGGAGGGATTCCTGAGGAGTCAGACCTCGCTGATACAGACCATCGGCAGAACGGCGAGAAACGTCAACGCCACTGTATTTCTATACGCCGATACGGTCACCGATTCTATGCAGAACGCTATAGACGAAACCGAGCGACGGCGCAGGATTCAGTTGGAGTACAACACCGAGCACAATATTACTCCCGAGACCATCCGCAAGGAAATCCGCTCGGGCCTGGCCCAGCAAATCAAGGCCAGGCAGACCGCCCGCGAAGCGGTGCGCTTTGGGGCCGGCGAGTACGAAAAGGTCGAACTGGCTTCTCAGATCGAGCAGGAAATGCTCGAAGCGGCACAGAATCTGGACTTCGAGCGGGCCGCTTTCTTGCGGGATCAACTGCGGGAGCTAAAAGAACTACCTGAATTGGTTCTAGTCAATTCTAAAAGAAAGAAACGCGATTTTCTCGCTGCAAAGAAGCACAAAAAACACGGAAAGAAGATTCCGTTCTCAAGAAACTGAAGATAGATAGAAAAGAGACAAAATGAAGAAGATCAACATTGCTCAGGTACGCCCTCTGATTCAGATGGCAATCGCAGAAGACCTCGGACGAGGCGATGTGACGAGCGAGCTTCTGTTCAAGGCCGGTGCCACCGTCAAGGCAAATATCATATCGCGCGAGGAAATAGTCGTCTGCGGGATGGACATCGCCGCCGAGATTCTCAGATGCTACGATGAGAGGCTCAAACTGGAAGTGCGCATAAGTGACGGCCAGCCGGCCCACGTCGCGAGCAAACTTGCGACGATCGAGGGGCCTTTGCGCCCCATGCTCAGTGCCGAACGGGTCATGCTTAATTTTCTTCAGCGTCTCAGCGGGATCGCTACAACGACCAACAAATATGTACGCGCTATCCAGGGCACAAAGGCAAGGATCTACGATACGCGTAAAACAATGCCCGGCTGGCGGATCCTCGAAAAATACGCCGTCCGCTGTGGCGGCGGGCACAACCACCGGCTCGGCCTGTACGACGGTGTCTTGATCAAGGACAACCATCTGGCACAACTGGGCAGAAACTTCCAGTCAAAACTGCGAAAGATAATCTCGGATGCCAAGATGCTCAAAGGTGTAAAGTTCGTCGCTGTGGAGGTCGATCACGTCGACGACCAGCTCAACTACGTGCTGGAAATCCCTGATATTGACATAGTGCTTCTCGACAACATGGGGCAATGGCAGTTGAAGCACGCGGTCGAGATGCGAGACCGAATGTGCGGCAAGGGGAAAAAGCCGCTGCTTGAAGCATCGGGCAACATCACGCTTAGCAACGTCTCAGCAATTGCCCAGTGCGGCATTGACAGAATCGCCGTAGGCGCGATCACCCACTCGGCCAGAGCCGTCGATCTCGGGCTCGATAGATAACAAGTGAGGAAAAATCAAATATCAAAAATCAAATATCAAAATTGCGGAATCGCCTTCGGCGAGACTATCTAGAACAGCCCGCGAAGCGGCTCCTCAATTTTGCATTTTAATTTTTAATTTTTGATTTTCTTTCTCATGCTGGACCCTGACAAAATAACGGCCAATCTCAAGACCCGGCGCGTTGGCAGGAAGGTCCTCGTCTACGACAGCACGGCGAGCACCCAGACGATCGCTGCCGAGTACGCCAGGAATAGAGATAATGACGGACTGGTAATCTTCGCCGAGCAGCAAACTGCCGGCAGAGGCCGGGCGGGCAATCAATGGCACAGCGGCCGCTCGGACAGTATTCTCTGTTCGGTCGTCCTGGCCGAAAACGACCTGCCCGCAGAATTGCTCTCACTGACCTGCGCGGTTGCGGTAGCTGATGCCGTTGGCAAGCCGGCGAGAATCAAGTGGCCCAATGACATCATGCTCCACGGCAAGAAAGTAGCGGGCATACTGCTCGAATCGAAGTCATTGCCGATTTCAAAATCTAAAATCGCAGGCCTGTCCCGAGCGGAGCCGAGGGATCGGAGATCGGAAATCTATATTGTTGGCATCGGAATAAACTGCCACCAGAAGCCAGGCTCATTCACCGGCGAGTTGCAGCCGATCGCTACAAGCATCGACATCGAAACGAATTCGATCACCGACCGTATCTCGCTGGCAAGAAGGCTGCTGACCACAATAGACCATTGGCTCGAGCTGGCAGGGCAAAACCGCGATAAAGTGATAGACGAATGGCAAAACCTGAGCATTCAGTTAGGCCACAGGGTCAAGCTCATCTATGACGGCAGACAATTCGCCGGCAACTGCATCGGAATAGATCCCGAAAAAGGCCTGATCCTCCAGTTAGACACAGGCGGTATAAGAATGTTCGACGCGGCACACTCCAGCATCGCCAGGCAGGGGTGATGTGCGTGCTGCGAGAAGAAAAATGAACCGTCGGTTTCGATTTTCAGGTCTTTCTGTTATATTGCTTGCTTGTATACGCATGTGTTGTGTAAATGGAAAGGGGCAAGCTATGTCTGAGTACAAATCTAAGGGCTTTTCGGCCGCTATCAGTCTGTTGCTCTTAGCATGTTCTCTGCAGAACGGGCAGGCAAAGGCCGGCGGCGCGAAAAATTATCTAAAGGCAGGCGAGGCGGATATACAGGCCTGGCGCGAGATGAAATTCGGGCTGTTCATCCACTGGGGGCCGGTCAGTCTCAAGGGCACCGAGATCGGATGGTCCCGCGGCGGCGAGCGCCGAGGGCGAAATGACAAAAGCACCGGCTCGATCCCAGTCGAGGTTTACGACAATCTCTACAAGCAGTTCAACCCTGTCAGGTTCGACGCCGACGAATGGATTGGCCTGGCCAAAGACGCCGGCATGAAGTATCTGGTCTTTACCAGTAAGCATCACGACGGCTTCTCGATGTTCGACAGCGAGGTGACCGACTACAAGATCAGTAATTCCCCTTTCAAACGCGACGTGGTCAAGGAACTGGCCGATGCCTGTCACAGGGCCGGGCTGAAATTGGGCTACTACTACTCGCCTGTCGATTGGTATCATCCTGACTATCGCACCGAGAACCATGATCGTTACATCAAGTTCATGCACGCCCAGCTCCGGGAGATATGCTCCAACTACGGCAAGATCGACATAATCTGGTTCGACGGACTCGGCGGCAGCGCAAAGGACTGGGATTCGGAAAACCTCTTCAAGATGATCCGCCAACTTCAGCCCAATGTTATAATCAACAATCGCGCCGGGCTGGCCGGCGACCATGACACGCCCGAGCAGAGGATCGGAAAATTCCAGAACGATCGGCCCTGGGAGACCTGCATGACAATCTGTAAGCAGTGGGCGTGGAAACCCAATGACCAGATGAAGTCACTCAAGCAGTGCATCGACACGCTCGTCCGCGTCGTCGGCGGCGACGGCAACCTTCTGTTTAACGTTGGTCCCATGCCGGACGGCCGCATAGAGCCGCGGCAGGTCGAGCGGCTGCGCCAGATGGGCCGGTGGCTCGACAGATACGGCCAGAGTATCT
>LJTR01000050.1 GCA_001303465.1 Phycisphaerae bacterium SG8_4 | reverse complement strand
CCGGCGTTGTTCAATCTGCCGTCATAAGGGCCCAGGATCTTGTCCGCGGGCACGTCCGGGTAGCGCCAGGAAAACGCAACAGGGTCTCTAACGATCAGAAGATACTCACCTGCGGCGATTGTGATTGCCGGATCGGCGCCGAATACAAACTCGATGCCGTCGGTTAACTTCCATGGCTGGCCCATTTCGAAATCATACAGAATCACCGCTTCGGCCGAGACATTGTGAAGCTCGATGTATTCATATTGGTCGCCGGCGTATGGACTGTCGGCGGGCCAATCCGGATTGTACATGATCTCGCTGATGACTATCGGGCCGACCTTCGGACCGGCGTTTGCAGAGCCGGGCGTCTCGTTGTCCATAGCCACGAAGTTGTAGTTTCCGGTGCTGGCCTTGTAGTAACGTCCGAACGACACGCCGGTCAGTGAAGCGCCGAAATCTTCCACTTCGCGATACCCTGTCAACACACCATCTTGCCCCGAACTCAAATACACCTGCTCGCCGTTCTCGCTCAGGGCAAAGGGCTCATGGCAGCCGGGATCGCTCGTGTTGCCGAAGTGGAGGCTCTGGGTCAGCACGAGATATTCATGAGCACCGAGCGTGGTGCCGGCTGCAATCTCGTATTTGGCAAGATCGCTCTGGCTGTCACTGACCAGCCAGCCGCCGACATCGATGGTCGCCCCGGTGGTGTTATACAGCTCGATCCAGTCCGAGGCATCATCGTGTGAATGTGCCAACAGCTCGTTGATGACTATGGCGCCCGGATCGGGGATGAGGCCGCCGCCATCGGCTCCCGGCGATCCGCCGGCGTATGCGCTTGCGTGCCAGAAGTCCTTCTGCTGCCAAACGCTCAGATCAGGATTGGCTGGGTCAGTCGCCGTCAGCGAGAAACCCTCTCCGTCGGTAACGCTGAGCCAGCCATCCTTGTAGTCAAAGTCCAGAATGATCCGGCCCACGGCATCGGCAAGCGTTATTCTCTCGCCGGCATTGCTCAGGTTGCCGGAGTATTGACCGGCTATGTTGATGATCGGGCCGTATCTGGCCTGGAAGGCATCTATGTCTCGGACAACCACGACATGTTCAGACGCCCGCAATTCAATGTTCGGGAAGACAAAGTCTACTCCGTTTGTCAGGCTTACCAGGTTCAAATTGATCGTTTCTGCTCCGATGTTCTTAAGTTCGATGAACTCCTCATCGGCGTTGCGTGGATTATACATTATCTCTGTGATCCGCAGACTCTCGGCTACCGGACCTATGGAAAAATTAGCCTCATTAAGCGCACTCCACGAGCTGCCGTTCAACGCACGCGCCTTGACGTTGGTCGTGCCCGTCAGCTTGATCGGCCCGGTATACCGGTTCACACCGGGTAAGTCGGTATCTTCGGTTTCGTCGCTCGGCACAAGAAGCTCGGCTGAGATGAGAAAATCAGGATCTGAGGCAGAGCTGTTCATGCCGTGGATAGCCAGCAAGTTGCTGCCTTGCTGCAAAAGGCCCAGCGAAGAAGAGACATCGATACTCTCGAACCACACGGCCTCGGAATCCAGGCGGCTGGAGACGGCCGCACCGTTCCAAACGGGCGCATCGCCGACATTTCGACTGGCAACCTCGATACCGTTGAGAAAAGCGATGAAACCGTCGTCATATCTCACATTCAGCGTCAACGAATTGAAGTCAGCGGGGTCCTCGCTCAGGACAAATGGAATGCGTACATAACATGTGGCGCTTCTGTCATACATCTGCGATTCTACGTCGAGGCTGATGAGCCCTTCGAAGCCTGATTCTCTCTCGTAGCCGATTCCGCCCGGGCTGCCCGCCGATCTTGTCCAACTGCGGTCGTTAAAGCCGGTGGGATTCTTCCAAGTATCACCAACCGGGCGAATCGGCACCAATACAAACTTCTGAGCACTTTCAGGCACGAGCATACCACCCGTTCCTTGCGAAGCCACCGGCTGGTACGGATCGCTGCCGTCAAGCGTGTAATAGATCGCACCGTGAGTAGCGCTCATCATCAAGTCGAATCCGGCCGTGACGTACCCACCTTGTTGATTGAACGTTGGCGACGCGGCGGCATACTCGCGGCCTATCTGGCTGTCCATCCAGGCCAGCCGGTCCTCAAGCCAGCCTTTCATCCAGGTGATCTCTTCCTGATACGTGTTGGCAACGTACCAGTTCGGCCAAAGGCGCGAGCCGAGAATCTTCCAGCGTACAAAGTTTCTAGCCTGTGCTTCATCGAGCAATCTTGCGGTATCGTCGATATAGTTGAGCAATCTGGCCGTCGTAAAAAGACTGTTCCGTAATTGGAACCACCGGTCTGCATATCGCCTCTGGAACAGCGGATCCTCGAACAGGCGTCGCCACCAGGGATAGTCACCGGCGCTGATCAGGTCGTAATACCAGCCGGTCGGCAGCCATCCATTGAGGTAATCGGCGTTGCCCAGTGACAGATTGTAATCCCAGGCCGGTCCCATGGTAATCTTGCCGCCCCGGTCCTTGTACATATAGGTGCTGAGCCGGAAACCGTCGATGTTCTTGGTCAGTTCGACCAGGATATGGATATCAATAAAGGAGTCCACATCAATGTATTTTGCATACCCCACATTGGGATCCTTGAAGTTCGGCCCGTTAAGTGCAGACTCGAACTCAACGATATAACTTCGAAGCCAGCTCTTCTGCGCCTCGGTAATATCGTATCCATTCGGATCAACGTATATGAGCTGCAGACCCGTGCTGGTGTTAAAGGTCGGTTCGCCCGAATCGAGCTTGTCTTTCTTGAAGATATATCCGCCCGTGATCTCGGGCTCAGTATTATCATCGAGCCCCAGTGCCTCAATGTCCACGCGGTCCTTGTTGCGTTTGATCTTCTCCATCCATATATATACGCCCACGTAGTCGCTCATCGAGACTCCCCTGCCGTCGGAGTTCAGAAACACCTCAATGAATTTTGTGCGGGAGGAGTATTGCCCCATCTCGTTGCTCCAGTTGTACGACAGGAAGTTGCGCATCAGCGATTTGTCCGAATAGGGACCGTGCAGGACCCAGTCAGATTCGGCGGGAAAACCAAAAATAGAAACCGCCACTTCCCTGTCATTCTCATCCCATGTCTCGAAGTGATACTGCTTCTTGGCAAAACCCGCAGAACTCTTGCCGCGAACGTCGATACCGGCCCTGGTGACCAAGGCGGGCGGATCGGTCACGCGCGCTCGGCCTCTGGCCGGAACGTCAATGAAGCTGGCAAAGCTCAATGCATGACTTGTTTCGGTGAGGGTCTTGCCAAACGTGTCAATGACGACAATAGGCAGATTGGAGCTGAAAGTAGTGATGTCAGGATCGAGAAAGACGTAAGGCTGCGTCCGAACAACAGAGGACTTCCAGCCGGTCTTCAACGCAACAGCCCGCAGAGCCGTGCTGCGGCTGATGGTGACCGGACCTTGATATTCTATCCCGCTACGGGCCCGGCCGCCGAGCTGGCCTGGTTCGGAGCCGTCGGTCGAGTAGTAGATTGTGGCGCCTTCGGTTTCTGTGGCCATCATGACTGTAAACGACGCATCGTAGAATCCCTCGGGCCGGCTGAATTTCACCTCGGCAACCTCGCCGAAATAGCCGCCGCCGTTTTCGCCTTCGGGGCTTGGGAATCCAAAGAAACGCAAACCTTCGTCGGCATCGGGGTAACGACCAAACGAAACATCAGTAGATTGCTCCGGAAAGAGAATGCTGTCGATCAAAGTGACGCCGTCACTATCGAAAAGACCAATCTCCTCGCCGCCGGCACTGAGCCTGAAACCCGCGTGCAGGCCGGCGTCGGTAGTGTCGTTGTCAGCCCATACTAACAGATAACCTCCGGCGTCGATTGTGGTCGCTGCCGGGTCATAGTCGGGAACACGCCATTTGACAGCAAAAGACAGATCATCCGTCAGATACATGCCGCCTATGTCGATAGCGTCAGGTCCGTAATTGTGTATCTCGATCCAATCGTCGTACTGGCCCTGTGGATCCTGCAGGGAGCTGCGGTTTGACGCCATAAACTCATTGATGGCCAGCGGCAGATGCCTCTGAAGCTGCTGGGTTACAAATACGCTTTCGTCTGGGTTCAAATCGTCTGCGGGATAGTCGCCCCGGGCCGAACCAATGAAGAACAAGGCTGTCGCACAAACAAGAAACAATATTCCTATATGTCTGAACATCTCTGTTCCCTTCCTCTATGATGTTTAGGATCACTGAACTAGGGCCTCAGTTCCAACAACCCCTCGGATATTCTAACATACCGACGTAAGCATAGTCAACATCTTTTCTCAGTGTGAGCAGTTCGCTTATTGATATGGCCCAGCAGGGAAGAAACTGTGAGATTGCGGCCCCAACGGGATTTCCCACTGCCCTCGGTGGGGCCCGACGACAACTCTATGCCTGAGTTTGTCGCCGAGACTTGCGCAACTGAAGGTTGATGTTTTCGATGCGGACATCAAACGGCGGATGCGATGAGAAATAGCTGCCGAGGTCGAATTTCTCGGGAGCCGACTTGAGTTTGGCCAGGCGCCGAAACAATTGCACACTTGCCCGCGGGTCGTATCCTGCGGCGGCCATCAGGCGAACTCCAAGCTGGTCGGCCTCGGACTCCAGCTCCTGCGAATACGTACTCTCGAGAAACTGCACTCCCACCTTGCGCAGCCAGCCGGAGAGGGCGCCGCGAATCGGGACTGCTCGCGACGCGGCGGTTATAGCCGAATTGCTTACGATTCGGTTCATCGCATGTCCTCTGATAACGTGACCCATCTCATGGCCAAGGATAAACGCCACTTCGTTTTCATCCTGCCGGCATAGTTCCACCAGTGACTTGGTCACAAAGATGAAACCGCCTGGAAGAGCAAAGGCATTGGGCTCGGAGCCTTCGACGGTCTCAAAACTAAACACACGAGCTTTGTTGGCCACGCAGGTGACCACCTTGTGACCTATCTCATTTAGCATCTGTTCGATCTGAGGTTCGCGGCCAAGCCCCAATTGAGTCCTGATTTCATGCGCCAGGTCCCGCCCTACCTCGTGCTCAACCTTGATGGCGTCGGACTCGGCTCCGGTGACCGATTGCCAGATCCACTTTGCCTTGCGGACCTGAGGTCCAACCTTTCTGCCCAAATTGTAGAACAGTTTGCTCAACTTACCGATTCTCCCTGGCGAACAGCAATTGCAGCGATTCTGCAGGCCCATCTTATTCAATCAGAGGTGGGGCAGTCAAGTGGAAACTGAATTCCAAATGAGTTCCAAACAGCGCCGAGTACACGCATCGCCCCACAGCATCACCCCGCAACGTCCACCTTCTCTGCGAGAACATGTGGATAGGTGTTTGGTCTCTTGCGGCGAGCTTGATACGCATTTTACTTGCATTTGTCGAAAGACATGGTAGAATTCGCAGATAATACTGTCGTGCGCTATTGGCCAGAAAAGAATGTGAAGTAACCGACCATCGCAATGAAGGTCGCGCCAAGACCAGGTTGTTCACTGATTCCCTTTGAAAGTATGTTATGTATTCAGACTATATTCGTAATGTAGCAATAATTGCCCATGTTGATCACGGCAAGACAACGCTTGTGGATCAGCTTCTTTACCAGTCCGGGATGTTTCGGGCCGGCGAACTCGACAAATTGGCCGGAGGCGAGCATGGGTTGATCATGGATTCGAATCCGCTAGAACGCGAGCGCGGCATAACAATCCTGAGCAAGAACTGCGCAATTCCCTATACGGATTCGCAGGGCTGTGAATACAAAATTAACATAATCGACACGCCCGGACACGCCGATTTCGGAGGAGAGGTGGAACGCGTTCTTAAGATGGCCGACGGCGTATTGCTGGTGGTCGATGCATTCGAGGGTCCCATGCCCCAGACGAGATTCGTCCTGACCAAGGCTCTCGAGCACAAGCTGCGACCAATAGTCGTGATAAACAAGGTCGACCGCGAGAACAGCAGGCCGGATGATGTAGTCAATGAGGTTTTCGATCTGCTCGTCCAGCTTGACGCCGAACCCGAGGCGCTCGATTTTCCGCTCATCTACGCCTCCGCCAGGGATGGCTGGGCTACAACGGATCTCACCCAGAGCACCGACAACATGCAGGTGATATTCGACGCAATTGTAAACAACGTCCCAGCGCCGCAAGTTGAGCCGGATGCCCCGCTTCAAATACTGGTGACGAACCAGGAATATTCCGACTACGTGGGTCGAATTGCGATAGGCAGGGTTTTTGCCGGTCAGATAGCGGAAGGCGAGAGAGTCACCGTGATCGACAAGGACGGCCTGCATACACAGCAAAAGGTCATGCAGATTCACCAGTTCTACGGTCTGGGCCGAAAGCGTGCTTCCAGCGTCCAGGCCGGTGATATCTGTGCAATATCAGGCCTCGATCCCATTGAGATCGGCAATACGATCGCCTGCGCGGACAAACCTTCGAGACTGGCCGTCATCCCGGTCGACGAACCGACGATGACTATGACCTTCAGGATCAACGACGGACCTTTCGCCGGCAAGGACGGCAAGTATCTTACGAGCAGACAGATCGCCGAAAGACTTGAAGCCGAGCTGCAGAAGAACGTGGCCCTGAGAGTAGAGCCAGGGCAGACTACTGAAGAATTCAATGTTTCAGGCCGAGGGCTTATGCACCTCGGTATTCTGCTGGAGAACATGCGGCGCGAGGGTTATGAAATCTGTGTTGGAAAACCCAACGTCATTCTCAGAACCATTGAGGGCAGACGCCATGAGCCGATAGAGCTGCTTGCGGTGGATTGCCCGCTGGATTGCCAGAATTCCGTTATGAGCCTCCTTGGCGACCGCCGAAGCGAAATAGTCAAAATGGACGCCAAGAGCGGAGCAAGCGATTTTATTCACATGGAGTTTATGATACCATCGCGGGGGCTGTTCGGTCTTCATGCCAGGGTAATGAACGCGACCAAGGGCCGAGCGGTGATACATCACACATTCGAGAGATATGAACCAATGCGAGGAGCAATACCTCAGCGAAAAGCCGGTGTTATGGTGGCTACCACTACAGGACAAGTTACAGCTTACGCCCTCGACGCCCTGTACGACCGCGGCATCTTTTTTGTCGAGCCGGGCGAGCAAGTGTACGAAGGCCAAGTCGTCGGCGAGCACTGCAAGGAAAAGGACATACCTGTAAACGCAGTGAAGGGCAAGCAGCTTACCAACGTCCGGGCTTCGGGCAAGGACGACGCCGCCAAGGTCAGGCCCGCCAGAAAGATGAGCCTCGAGATAGCGCTGGAGTATATTCAGGAAGATGAGCTTGTCGAGATCTGCCCCAACTCGATTCGAATCCGAAAACGCCTGTTGAAAGAAGGCGACAGACGTCGGCAAGCCCGGCAGGCCGCTAGGTGATAACGCCCGAGAACACCGAATATGGCGTCGCCGTGACCTGAAAACTCATGAGGACCTTTGTGCCTTTCTTTTGTCCTCTCGGCGTTTCTTGACAGGTTCCTGGGTCTTTTTGCTCCTGTTTTTGGCCTGGTGCTCCGGCGCTTCGAGTTCGGTCTGCTGGCCCTTGTCACCAGTGGCTCTCATCCAATCGAGAAGGTGATCTTTCAACCGACTCTTGACTTCGGCATACTTGGGATCGTCAGCCAGATTGTTCCACTCGTACGGATCCTTCACGATGTCGTAGAGTTCTTCTCCAGCCCTGTGTTCGTAGCGGCGGACTTTGTCGGCTGCGTCGGGATCGCTTGTCGCCTTTTGCCGCCACGATGCGAAGATGCCTGATTGGGTACAGGCATTCTGAAACTTCACCTCCGGTGTGAAGTTCCACACATATTTGAACTTCCGCGAGCGAATCGAACGTATGCCGAAATGCTCTGGAGCGTTGATTATGCCGCGGGTCGTCATCTCGCCGAATATGTATTGCTTGTGCTCGGCTGTCTGCCCGAACAGTACCGGCAAAAGGCTCTTTCCGTCGAGCACTGCCGGCGGCGCAGCCCCTGCGGCCTCAATGTAAGTCGGCAGAACATCCATGTATTCGATCATCGCGTCACTGACTGTCCCCGGCTTGATCCTGTGCGGCCAGCGAGCGATAAAGGCCGACTGCAATCCCGTATCATAACAGGTCCACTTGCCAAACGGAAAACTCGAGCCCTGTTCGCTGACGACTATCACGAGAGTATTGCCGGCAAGGCCGTGCTCATCGAGCAGGCCAAGGATCCGGCCAACCTGCCAATCATAATATGTTATCTCAGCCAGGTATCTGGTCATGTTCTCGCGCGTCTCCTGGGTGTCCACGAAGTTGGGCGGCAGCTTGAGTCTGGCCGCGTCGTAGCGTGATGGGTCGCCCTTGTTCCAGGGTGAATGCGGCTCATTGGAGCATGCGAACAGACAGAAAGGAGTGGAGCTGGCTTTGCACTCGCCCATGAGTTTATCGATGGCTTCGAAGTCGGGATTGTTCTTCTGGCCCGAGTATTCGAACGGGAAGACCTCCGCCGGGCTGATGTGCCTCTTGCCGCTGAGCGCTACACGGTAGCCGAGCGGCCTTAAATAGTGCACAACGCTCTTGGTACCATCCTTGGCAAATGCGTGATTGGGATACGCCCCACTCTTGACGGGATAGAGCCCCGTATATATGTTGTGCCGCGTCGGCGAACACATCGGCGCGGCCTGAAAGCAGTGCGTAAAGCGCATCCCTTCAGATGCAAGCTTGTCTATGTTGGGCGTGTGGGCCTGCCCGCCATAGCAGCCAATGTCGCGGAAGGTGCAGTCGTCGGCGATTATGAATACAAAATTGGGTTTTCTCTTGCTGCCGGCAGCGGAGGAGATTCCACTGACGCCCGCGAGAGCCCCGACAGCAGCTATCTTCAGAAACTCACGTCTTTGCATTGGATTCGGCCCCTTCATCGAAAATCGTTGTCCGTCCGGTAGTATCATAAACGCTCGGTCCTTCGGCTTCAATAGCTGCCTGCTCTGACGTCGCATTTATACCCTTCAGGGTAGCAAATTCCCGCAAGTAAGATCGTAATCTGTTATTGTAAAGCTACTTAACCGCGCAGAAACAGGAGTTTTCAATCGGGAGCACTAAACAGTGTTTTGGCCGCTAAAGCGCGATCTTGAAGAACATTGTTTACGGCCGAGGCGTATGTTTTTACAATGCATCTTATTAGATTATGATCGAACCACAGTAGATTTTTTAAGATAGGAGTTGAAAGCGACTCGCATGGAAAACCCGCTGCTGGCACCATTGAAAGAGAACCTGCAAAGTGTTATCTACGGCAAGAGCGAATGTATCGATGTTATGGTTGTGTCACTTCTGGCAGCCGGTTCGGTCCTTATCGAGGATGTGCCGGGTGTGGGCAAGACAACGCTGGCCAAGGCCATGGCCAGGAGTATCGACGCCAAGTTCCGCAGGATACAGTTCACGCCCGATCTGTTGCCCGCCGACGTCCTGGGCTCCTCTATCTACAACCCGGTCGACGGGAACTTCAGGTTCGATCCCGGTCCGATCTTCTGCAACATACTGCTTGCCGACGAGATCAATCGCGCATCACCGCGCACGCAGTCGGCCCTGCTGGAGGCGATGAACGAGAACCAGGCGACAATTGAGGGCAAGCGTCATCCTCTGTCCCAGCCGTTCATGGTAATCGCAACCGAGAACCCCATCGAGTTCCATGGCACTTACCCATTGCCTGAAGCGCAGCTGGATCGTTTCCTGGTACGACTGGATATAGGTTATCCCACACTCGAAGTCGAGGTCGACATTCTCAAGTCTCACATACACAGCGAGCCGCTGGACAGGATACATCCCACACTCCGACTCGAACAGGTTCGTCAGCTGCAACAGGACGTCTCCGATGTTCACATGGACGACAATATCCTCGAGTATATCGTTGAGATCGCACACGCAACACGTCGGGACAATCGTCTCAGGCTGGGCATCAGCACACGCGGAAGTCTCATGCTGTCTCGCGCAGCCAGGGCTCGCGCATTCTTCCAGATGCGAGATTTTGTAGTCCCCGACGACGTGCTGTGGCTTGTCCCTTATGTGCTGCCGCACAGAATTCTCTTGACTTCCAAGGCACGACACAGCGGTATGAGCGCCAGACAGATTGTCACCGACATCGTCGGCCGTATCAAAGTGCCGGTCTAAGACAAAGGAAAATAACGATGGACGAAGGACGATGGATGACGGACGAACTGAAAGGACCAGTGACGGAGGAAACGCGCCCGTCGTCCTTCCGCCCATCGTCTGTGGTCTCTGCATTTTCGGTGTGACTGTCAGAATGAAGGCCAGTCGAGAAAAATTGTGTGTGGGCTTGACCGATGCAGGCAAGACCGTTCTGCAGGGAACCTGCTTTGTAGCTCTCGCAGCCCTGATCGTTCCTGCTTTCGGCGTGCTCTCGGCATTGGTTTCGGTCATGCTCATGTCCCTTCTGGTCGGATATGTTCTGCGACCGAGAATCCAACTAAGCGGCAACTTGCCCGACCGCGTAATTGCAGGCCAAACGACGAGGCTTCGATACGTGCTCAAGAACGTCGCGCGCGTGCCTGCATATAATTTCAGCGTCAGACTGCCGGCCCTGCCTGATGCGATTGAGCAAATCGGAGGCGAACAGATGGTTCGGCGCCTGGGGCCCGGCGAAACCACCGAAGTGACTATCCCCATAGGCGCCGGACGACGGGGCCATTACCAAATTCAACAACCCGTTTGCGAGTCCAGCTTTCCCTTCAACCTGCTAAGTTTCGCGACGACGCGGGACCAAGCGGAGACTCTTATCGTCCTTCCGGTCTTTTCCCGGCTCCAATTTTCCGTCCGCGACCTCAGTCGGCACGTCAGCACGGCAGGGACAAGACTCGCCGGTCTTACGGGAGCCTTTCCCGAATACGCAGGGAACCGGCCATTTGTGACGGGCGATTCGGCGCGCACAATCGACGCACGCGCCTGGGCTCGGCTGTCTGTGCCGGCTACAAAGGAGTACCACGATGATTTCGACAACCACACGGCGCTTGTATTGGATACCGATGCCGGTGGACTCGCGTCTCGGTCAGGTTCGAAGGAGATACCACAGCTCGAGGCAGCCATCTCTCTGTGTGCTTCGGTGGCACACACCATTAACAATCATTGTCTGATAGACATGCTGCTCGCCGGCCTTGATCTGCACACATTCGACGGCTGGCCCAGAAGGGCCCGTCTCGACAAGACCCACGAGATTCTGGCCGGAATCGAACCGCAAGAAGGCTATGACCTGGAGCAAACGTTGCCGATGTTGGCAGAGCGATTTTCTAGAATATCCGAGGTCATTTTCGTCTTGCTGCATTATAGCAAGCAATACCAGCATTTGGTGGAAGAGGTCCAGCGGGCCGGATGTCACAGCACGGTCCTGGTGATAGGCGCCTCGGGCCAATTGGACCGGGATCCTAACATTGCCAACCAGGCAACGAACGTCCGGGTACTGTCACCTGAAGAAATACTAACGGAGCAGACTGTACGCTTGTGAAGACGCAAAAAGCTATCGCTGTTGTCATGATCGTTGCCAGCTCGCTACTGACAGGATTGGTCTGCGGCGACATCGCCTTTCCCGCGATCCTCTGCATGTTGGGATTGCTTGGCCTGCAACGGCGGTTCATCTGGGATGTTGCACCGGAAAAACGTGTCGTCACCTCGTTGCTTCTGCTGTTGCTGGCGATCATGTTTGCCCTTCACTACCGCTACGGCAGTTCGAGCAGCCGAGTAGTCGGCGAACAGGCGGCAGCGATCGCCTGGCAGACAATAGCCCGCTACTTCCTGGCCTCCATGATCCTCACCCTGTTTCTCGGATCGCCCAGGCGGCTGCCGTTCTCGCTGGGACTGTTTCACGTAGCCGTTACAATCTCGGCCGGCCAGGTTCTCCTGCTCTACGATATGTACGTAGCGTTTCGGCTCTCTGAGCTGTTCTCTGTCATCCTGGTCTTGCTTTATATAGCACTCGCCCGGGGAGTGCCGGAAATATCGGTTTCACACCGCGTCGGACATATGTCCCGGAGGCTTGCATTCGGCCTGATCCTGCTAGTCACCATAAACTGCGGTTGGATCGCCAGCTCGATACTCTATCGCCACGTGGAGGTTCTCAACTATCTGCCTCTCTGGTTCTGGAGCGGAGTCACCGCCCTGGACAACACGACGGGCGGACAGTCACGCATTGGATTCTCCACCAGCGGCGAACTCTCCAGCGTGCTGATGATAAAAGGAGAGCAGGATGAAACGCCCGTGCTGAGCATCAAGAGTGACCGCAGCCCGGGCTACTTGAGGGCCAAGACATTTGAGGCCTACCTTCGGTCCGATTCCAAGTGGCTCGACCGCTCGAACACAGAGGCTATCTACCCCGAACAGAATGGGCCACTCGGCATGCATTTCGGAAGGAGACTCTTCTGCTTTGACGAGAGAGACCTCTCCAAGTGCAGGAACATGACGATCCGGCATGAATCTAACCTGGCCGACGTGATGTTCACACCGTTGGGCACAGTCTCTGTTGAGGCGCAGCTTCCTGTGCTGACGTTGGGCGAGGACGACGTTGTTCACTGTCACAATGTACACAGCGGCCTGACTTATGACCTGACCTACACAAACTCTGTCCATCGAAAGCCACCCACGCAAGAGGGTCAGATGCTGCATGTCCCAAAACAGGTCGAAGCGGACATCAGTCACTTGGCGAGCAGGATCTTTGCCGGCTGCAGCACGACGGCCGAAAAAATCGACGCGATCGTCCAGCACTTCCACACCAACTACACATACTTTCTGGGATTGGACATTCCGCCCAACCGAGACAAGCTGACGCACTTTTTGCTGGAAGAAAAGACCGGCTATTGCGAGTATTTCGCCTCTGGCGCCGCGATTCTTCTGCGCCTGGCCGATGTGCCGACTCGATACGTCACAGGTTTCATGGTCACCTACAAGGACGATCTGACTGGATTGTGGATCGCCAGGAACATGGATGCCCACGCCTGGGTCGAGGCTTGGGACAAGGAACTGAACCAGTGGACCATTGTCGAGGCTACCACAGGTGAGGATATGAACATGGCCTCGGCGACCGAAGATTTGGAACACCTGCGCGGCAGCAGTGGAGCTATCCTGAGACAGTTTCTACAGACCTTGTATCAGTACGGCCTCTTTGGTGTGCCAAACTGGCTGTACGAGTCCTTTGGGCTGTTTGGCGGCCTGCTTCTGCCGGCCATACTGTTTGGCGCCGCACTATGCCTGGCGTGGCTGCGACGTCGCAAGAGCAAGAGCTTCGAGAATGAAGCACGGTCGGCCAGTGCCAAGAGTGCCGAACTCGTGATCCTGCACAAGATGCTGGCCCGAATGGATCGCAGGGTTAAAGCCGCCGGACACCGGCGAGATCTCAGTGAGACCCTGTACGCCTTCTCTCAGCGGCTCCGCAAAGGAGACTCCGGGGATGGCCTCTGGACGAGGATATCGGACTGGTATCTCGAATATGCCAATCTGCGCTACAGCAGAGCAATCTGCTCCGAACGCTTGCAGCAACTCACCCACCGGTTGGGCGATTCGCTATGAGCGACAGGCACCCGACAAGCTTCTAAAGGAACCTTCCCAAAGAACCGACAACAGTACTATGGAAACGCAAATGCTCGCACATGAGCTCCCTGAACAGTTGAAGCCTGAGCAAGACACGCTCGTCACCGAGGAGACGGCCGGCACAAAGAAATGTCCCTTCTGCGCCGAGCAGATCCAATCTCAGGCGATCAAGTGCCGGTACTGCGGCGAGTTTCTCGAGGGTTTCACCCGACCGGGGCCGAAGCATCGCGCAAAAAGATGGTACCAGGCTACCGGGACCATAGTCATCGCACTTCTGTGCCTTGGGCCGGTGGCCCTGCCGCTGGTGTGGTTAAATCGCAGCTATAAGCCAGCGACCAAGGTCGTTGTCACCGTTCTTGTACTGGCCGCCACAGTTCTCTGCATGTACCTGGTGGCCCAAATGTACCAGCAGATTATCGACCAGTTCGAAGCGATCGGAATGTAACGGCCGAGCCGTTTCTGTCCCCTTGAAGGGTAGTGAATCCCCGCGGGCAAAACCATAACCTGTTATACCCTTGAAGGGTAGTAAATTCTCGCGAGCAGAACCGTAACCTGTTATTGTGAGGCCACTTGCCCGCGCAAGAACGGGGATCTCAGGCCGGGAACACTATCCTGTAAAGCCGCTTACCAACGCAAGAGCGGGAATTCTCAACCGCGAGCGCCATAACTCACAGCGGCTAACATCTCGTCGAGCCGATCCAGGCACAAGGCCGACCAGGTTTCCAGCGAGTCTCGCTCGGCCTCAAGCTCGGTCGGCGTCATAAAGGCCATCTGCGTTATCATCTGCTCTCGCTTGCTGACCATAGGTTCGTCCAGACTCCACAGATGGACAATTCCCAGGTGAACACTTCCGACCTCATTGGATTCATCGTTGAGCAAGGCGACGATGCGGTCCTTGTGCACGGCCTCGACAGCGACT
>LJTR01000049.1 GCA_001303465.1 Phycisphaerae bacterium SG8_4 | reverse complement strand
GCGTCCGGGAGATGGCCATGCCGGTCACACTGGCGGTCCTGACTACGATGTTTGCCTTCATACCTCTGGCTTACACCCTTGGCATTATGGGCAAAATCCTGCGCGCCATGCCAATCGTAGTCGTCAGCATTCTTGGGGTTTCGCTGGTCGAGGCGCTGCTTATCCTTCCGGCCCATCTGTCGTCAAACGCCAACTGGAACAGATTCGTGCTTGTTCGCTTGACCAACAAAATCAATCAGGCTACTCACAGGGCGTTGACCTGGTTCGTCTTCGGACCTTTCGCCAGGTTTGTCGAGAGGGCCGTAAAATGGCGATATGTCACGTTAGCGACAGGCGTCGCCATATTTCTTGTTACCATCGGCTTTATCGCGGGCGGCTATGTCAAATTCGTCTTCTTTGGCACGGTCGAAGCCGACAATATGATTGCCACGTTAAAGATGCCTCTGGGGACGCCCGTTGAGCGGACAAGAGAGATCACCGAGAGAATCGAAGAGGCGGCCCTGCAGGCGCTCGAAGAATTCGACAGCAAGCGCCCCGGAAAGCCTTCTCTTATGAGGCACATGTCCGTGACTGTCGGGGCTCACCCTATGGCAGCGAGAGGCGGCCCGGTCCAGGTTGATCTGGCGGGGGCGGGACAATCGCATTTGGGTGAGGTCAACATAGAGTTGCTGGGAGGCGAAGATCGTGACGTATCCAGCGTTGCCATAAAGAACCGATGGAGAGAGTTGGTCGGCGAAATGCCGGGCATCTCATCGCTCACGTTCCTGGCTGAGTTTTCGACTACCGGCAATCCGATTGACGTCGAGTTGTCTCACAAGGATTTCTATACACTGCTGGCAGCATCAGACAAACTCAAAATGATTCTGCGTGATTACACTGGTGTCAGCGACATCGCAGACGACTTCGAGCCGGGCAAGGTCGAGCTGAAGCTGGAACTCAAAGACACCGGACGCACTTTGGGCCTGACACTATCGGATATTGCAAGACAGGTCAGGCAGGGCTTCTACGGTGATGAAGCCCAGCGCATACAGAGGGGCCGCGACGACATTCGCGTAATGGTGCGGTATCCTGAAGACGAACGCAAGAGCCTGGCCGACGTGGAGAATATGAGAATCCGCTTGCCGGACGGAACGGAGATTGCGTTCAAGACTGTTGCCGAGGTTCGGTACGGAAGGGGCTATTCGACCATAAAAAGAGTTGATCGCAGGCGAGTAGTGAGCGTCTCGGCCGACGTAGATGAAGACGTTGCCAATGCAAAGGAAATAAACACTCAATTGCAGACGGAAGTATTGCCGAAGCTGATGAACGAGTTCCCGGGATTGCAGTATCGATTCGCCGGCGAGCAACGTGAAATGATCGAGTCCATGAGCAGCCTGATACCCAATTTTGGCATTGCATTGATGGCGATCTACGCTCTTCTTGCCGTCCAGTTCAGAAGCTACTCGCAGCCGGCGATAGTGATGTCTGCGATTCCATTCGGCATCGTAGGCGCCACGCTGGGACACCTGTTGATGGGGTACGATCTCAGCATACTCTCCATGTTCGGAATCGTTGCGCTGGCCGGCGTGGTCGTAAACGATTCGCTTATCATGATCGATTTGATCAACCGCGAGCGCACCGCGGGGATAGAGTTGGCCCAGATACTGCGTGACTGCGCGACGCGCAGGTTCCGCCCAATCATGCTGACGACCCTGACGACATTCTGCGGCCTGCTGCCGATGATCGCAGAAAGAAGCCTGCAGGCTCGGTTCCTTGTGCCGATGGCCATAAGCCTGGCGTTCGGAGTTATGTTTGCGACCTGCATAACACTTGTGCTGGTGCCATCGCTATACATGATTCTTGAGGATTTCAAGAACAGGATGTTTTCAACCAAAACGGACCAATAAAGTCTATAAGTTGTTGGGCTGTATCGAGTTAACAAATGGTGATTAGTTTTTTCAAAGATTTTCTGGCCAGAACGCCTTTGTGAGCGGATAATAATCTTGGCATTCATCTTGTTGAAGAAACAGGTGCGAATATGATCTCAAGTCGGAATGGATTTTCTCGTCGGGGGCAATCATGGAAGCTACCGCAAAATTCAAACCAAACATAGAAGTCGTTAGTGACCCTGAGGTTCTCGCCCAAAGAAGTGCCGAAGTATTTGTTGCCGATGCACACAAGGCAATAGGAGCGAGAGGCGTTTTCCGCGTGGCTGTCTCAGGGGGGCACACGCCCGAACATTTCTTCAAGCTGTTAGGCGAGATGTCGCAGGCAGGTTCTCTTGAATGGGACAAGATAGAGTTGTTCTGGGTTGACGAGCGGATAGTCGACGCCGATTCACCTTGGAGCAATTACAAGCTGGCTGCCGACACGTTCCTGGCCAAGGTTTCCATTCCCGAGGAGAATGTTCACCGAATCCCTACCGACTACAGCGATTTCAAAGCTGCCGCTCGCTGCTATGAACAGACCATACGAGAGGTCTTCGATCTGGCGCTGGGTGAGCTTCCTGAGTTTGATCTGATTGTGCTCGGCATAGGCGGCGACGGCCACACCGGTTCGCTCTTTCCGGGATCCTACGCAGCTTTTGACACCGAAGATCTGGCGTGCGCCGTTTATGTCCTAGACGATTATCCCAACAGGATAACCCTTACCCCTCCGGTTTTGTCAGCCGCATCTCATCTGATTGTGTTGGTCAGCGGCGAAAAGAAAGCGGAGATTCTGAAAAAGATTTTGACCAGCGAGCCTGATGAGGTGCGGTATCCTATTCACGCCCTTTGGCCCGTTCTCGATAAGATCACCTGGCTGGTCGATGCCGCGGCGGCACAATCTCTGCGGTTATACCCTTGAAGGGTAGTAGATTCCCGCGAGCAAAACCATAGCCTATAATTGTGAAGCCACTTACCCGCGCACGGACGGGAATTTTCAATCAGGAGCACTATATAAAGTCAGTGACCACTCAGTTGGGGATTATCAGCTTTGTTCCGGGCCTCACAACGTTGGCGTCTTTTATCGTCTGGCGGTTAGCCTCGAAAATCCTTTGCCATTTTCCCGCCGAGCCGTAGTAGTCGTAGGAAATCTTAGACAGCGTTTCACCGTCGCGTACGATGTGGAATCTCTGGCGTTGGGCGTATGTCGCCGGTGCGGTATCGCTTTGGAGCCTTTCGTCTGTTATCGCACGGCGAGTCGGCACTCTCGGCGCCGCTGTGTCAAAAGTCTCACGCTTTCGACGGTCAACTGCCGCTACCGGGTTGGGTGCGGCGCCTAGCTGGGCGGCCGATCCGCCGGCGGCGGCTGTTCCCCGGGCATCCAGCATTCTCGCCTGCGGAGTCAGGCTCGGGCGAGTGGCAAGCCAGAGCACCGCTACACTGACTATCGCCAGGCCCAGAATCAGCCCAATTTTAAGGTCCTTTTGCATCTTGACGACAACAACATCAAAAGGTTGCGGCGGCTCATCCGGCAAAAAACCACAATGCAGGACGCTATCGGCTCCGACTGCTGCCTTTTGAGATCTTTGTCTTTGTTCCGACTAACAATATCGGTGCGGCTATCGCGATTGACGAGTAAGTACCCACGATGATGCCGAGACCTATTGCGAAGGTGAAGCCTCTCAATCCGGGACCTCCGAAGATGTACATAACCAGCACGACTATGAACGTGGTCAGAGATGTCATAATGGTCCTGGAAACAGTCTGGTTGATGCTGTTGGTGATAACCTGGGGATTGAGCAGGCGAGACTTGCCGCGGTTCTCCCGGATGCGGTCGAAGACAACGATCGTATCGTTGAGCGAGTATCCGATGAGCGTCAGGAATGCGGCTATCATCGCGAGATTGATCTTGAAATCTCCGATCAGGAGAAAATCGCCGATCGATGTGCCCGCGATGTAGGTGCATGCAGCGATCGCGCCGAGTGTGATGCAAACGTCGTGCACCAAGGCCGCAATTGCGGCAAGGCCGTAGCGGAGGTCTCCAAAACGAATCCAGATATAAGTCACGATCGCGAACAGTGACAGGACGATAGCTATCAGAGCCCGCGTCTTCTGCTCGGCGCCCACCGACGGATCGAACTGCCTGACGCGGGGCAGCGACGATGCAAGCTGTCCTGCGGCCAGGACCTTTTTCTTTTCGTTTTCGACGAACTGCGTCCATTCATCTTCGTCAAGCTCACGAAGACCTGCTTCGGCCTCGGCGCTGACGTAGACAAAAGATCTTACAGTCTGGTTGGGGTCGGTCATCGCGCTTAGGTTCGTATCCAGGATCTGGTAGGGATATCGCACGAGATCCTGCATGTCCGGTTTGAAGAGCAGGTCACCGAATCTCTGGGTGATTTCTCTGGCGGTCGCAGCGTTTTCGATTTGGCATTCAATCTTGATCCCGCCCAGAAAATCAATGAGTTCGGGATAAGAGGCTATCACATCTTCAGCTATCTTCTGCGTCGAGACGATCCTGGGCTTAAGATCCTGCTGAATTTCCAGTTGGCTCGAAAAAGCCGTAAGTATTGCATTGTTGACAACTTCATCGACCTTCGGTTCGGATAGGGTGGCGTCGGGAAAAGCCGCTGACAGCACACCTTTGACCAGAGACTGATTCATCTGGCTGGTCGATACTACAACTTTGCCCGTGGAATCTGCGTTTTGCGTCACGAGCAGATTCGTGAGCGTGCCTCCAACCTGCCCCTGAGCCTTTCTTATTGCACTGGTTATCTCGTCAATCGATTGGGCGCCTGCCTGCCCGAGAGTCATATCAACGACGAGTCGATTTGTTTCCGTGGTGCTGATTTCATATTGTCTGCCCGACTCTCCAAGGCTGTAAACGCTCGCGGTGGCGAGAGCTGGATTCGGGTTGTCGGGATCTCTGCCGATTTGCTGGATCTTGTCCTGAACCTCCTGCCTGCTCATCGGCTCTTTGAGACTTACCTGGGCCGTAGTGCCTCCTGTGAATTCTGTGTCATACTTGTTGTTCACCGTGTTGTCTCTGGTGAAGAAGACGAGCAGTCCACCTATAATAAGCACTGATGATATGCTGAAGAAAATCGGTCTGGAACGCATCCAGTCGACATTAGGTTTGTGAATGAGGCGAAGCATTGCAATATGGTCTTTAATGATTCGTTTGCTCAGCAGAAGGTCGAAAATCACCCGCGTGACAAACAACGCGGTGAACATACTTGATGCAATGCCGAGCATGAGCACGATGGCAAAGCCCCTGACTTCTTCCGAGGCCCTCCAGTAGAGTATCGCGGCGGTGATAAACGTGGTCAGGTTTGCATCGAAAATAGTCCTGAACGCCTTCTGGTACCCGTTTGTCACGGCGATTCTCAATGACGAACCTCTCTGCTGTTCTTCGCGAATTCTCTCGAAGATCAACACGTTGGCATCGACGCTCATACCGATGGTCAGAATGATGCCGGCGATACCCGGCAATGTGAAGGTCGCCCTGACACCGGCCATTATCGCCAGGATAAAGAGAATATTCATCAACAATGCTGCATCGGCGATTGAGCCGGCGAGCATATAGTAAACAAGCATGCATACCATCACTGCGACAAGACCAATAAAGCCGGCCTGTATACCCTGGTCGCGGTTTTCGACACCTATGGACGGGCCGATCGTATTTACGGAAATGGGCTGATCGATCAGCATGGCGGGCAGTGAGCCGGCGTTCAGCTTGTTAACCATGTCGTCGACCTCTGTTTGAGTGAAGCTGCCGCTTATAATACCCGATCCGGATATTCTCTCGCTGATATTCGGCGCGGTTATTGCGATGTCATCAAGCAGGATGCACAGAGGCCGATCGACGTTATTGCCGGTGAGTCTGCCGAACAGCATGCCCCCTCTGGTGTCCAGTTGAAATCCGATGGCCCGTCGGCCCTCATTATCCTGTGTCGGGTTGGCCCTCTGCAGTTTCCAGCTTTGTTCTGCGGGACTGTGAAGCATAGTCTCGCCATCGCGGTTGCTGGCCAGGACGTAGTTCTTTCCACCGAACGGTGCGATGATTGAACCGGGGGCCTTCCATTCCTCGATGTTCTCCATCTCACGCCACACGTACCTGGTATCTGAGGCGTATTGAGGTCCTTTTTCCATCAGCCTAGTTCTGTAGCTGGCCATCAGATCCGGATCCACTTCAGGATGGTCCTGTGTCGGGAGTATTCTAAACTCCAGTATGCCGGCGCCTTTGAGCATTCGTCGCAGTTGCATCGGGTCGTCGAGTCTGCCTCTGTAAGGGCTGTACCTGTCATACGCCGCCACCACCTCATCGATTTCCGCCACACGGTCCGGGAAATCGGCTTTGAGCTTGTCGATCTGTCTTTGGCGATTCTTGGGCGTCTCCAGACATACATCCAACTGATCTTTGGACAGGTTCAGTTGATCGATTGAGCCCCTGGCGTCCTTATACTGGGTCTGTTTGGTCAGGAGCTGATCGGCGACTTGGGACCACTCTGCATAAGTCTTCACATATCCGGTCAGCAGCTCAAGGTTGTCGTTGACGTCGGGGAATTCTTTCAATTCCGCCTGAAGGTCATTTGGATCCAATTTGGCCCAGTCATTCTTCTTGCGGTTTATCTGATCGAGGTCCAGGCCGGCCGATGTTATCTTGGTTTCTTCTGCCTGGAGGTTACTGTAGAGTTCGTCCCTGTTGGTCTTCAAGGCAGTATATTCGTCGTTGACTTTGGCAAGGTTGTCGAGGATTTCGACCCTGTTCGGGTCGCCTTGTGCAAAGGATTCAAAAAGCTCGCTTCTCTCGGTGGCCGGCTTTTCGAGCGAGCGCATAATCTTGGCAGGGCTGAGATTTCTGGCGAGCAGGGCCGTCTCGGCGTTTGCATAATCCTCGCGTCTCTGGCGCGCCTCGGCACTGGCCAGAGGCATCTGAATCTCGAATCGCGTATTGCCCAGCGGTCGCCATATGAGGTTCTGGATGTTGGCGGGGTCTATTCGCCTTCGCAGAACAGTTATCATTCTAGCCGCTAAATCTTTCTTGTCCGCTTCTTTGAGATTGTGTGCGTCAATTTCGTAGATGAGACTTGTCCCACCCGCCAGGTCTATGCCCGGTTTCAATTTCTCGCTCGGCGGATACAAAGCCCAGGCTGCAACAGCCACCAGGACAGCAATCAAGATCATCTTCGACGTAAGGTTCTTGCTCATGACTTTCCTCTTATCATATTCATACATGCGTGCAAAGATGAATCGATATCATGACTTCTCGACACATCCGCGCATTTACTCAACCACACTTAATCCTTGGACATATTTCTGCTGATTGCTGAACGGAGAATCTTCATTTTCGTATTGTTCGACTCGTCGATTTTCAGCGTGATCTCATCATCCTTTATGTCGACCACAGTCCCGATAATTCCCCCGATTGTCTGAACTCTGTCGTTCTTGCTCAACGCCTGCATCATTTGCTTGTGCTGCTGTTGTTTCTTGCGAGGTCCTCTAAAGAGGATCAAATACATCATGACCAGCATCACGCCAATAATAATGAACTGCGTTTGGGCACCCCCGCCGAAAGGACCACGCCCGGTGGGCTGGCCCGGCGTATTGGAGTCGGCCTGACCCGTTGTCGTCTCTTCTTCGGAAGTTACCCGCTCCGAAATAATGCCAGGCGACGAATCACTGCTGTCTGTTTGAGCCAATATCCATATATTGTTCATTTCTATTATCCTTTAATAACATCAAATATCACATCTCATACTGTGATATGCGGCCCTGTGTCCACCGGCCAAACCACATATACTAACGACTCTTCACCATTTTTCAATAGTCAATCGTTAATAATCAATTGTCCTTGACCATTCGTCAAATTCGCTGTTTGCAAGGGCTTCTCTCGCCCGGCCCATCAGCCTCTGATAGAATGTGAGGTTGTGCAGCGATACTAATATGGGACCAAGCATTTCGCCACAGTTAAAGAAATGCCTCAGAGTCCCTCGGCTGAAATTCCGGCAGCAGCAGCATTCGCAGCCGTCTTCAATCGCCTCGGTGTCGTTAGTATGGGCGCTGTTTCTGAGCCGCACCGGGCCGTTTTCGGTAAACGCGAAGGCATTTCGGCCGTTTCTCGTGGGCAGAACGCAGTCAAACATGTCCACCCCGGCCCTGACCGCGGCGATTATGTCCTTTGGTGTGCCGACTCCCATGAGGTAGCGAGCTTTGTCCTCCGGCAGCAGCCGCGCTGTGTGGGTTACTGTCCTTATCATATCATCGTGGGCCTCGCCAACACTCAATCCCCCAAGGGCATACCCGTCAAAATTCATTTTGACCAGCTCGGCGGCGCAGTGTGTCCGCATTTCGAGATTCGTCCCGCCCTGGATGATGCCGAACAAGAGCTGGTGCCTGTTGGCGTGTGCCTGTTTGCAGCGCCCGGCCCAGAGGATACTCCTTTCGACGGCTTTTTCGAGCTCGTCCGTGTCGACGCCGAAAGCGGTGCATTGGTCGAAGCACATTATTATGTCGGCGCCCAGACGATTCTGGATTTGGGTTGCGATCTCAGCGTTCAGGTATACTCGCGCACCATCGACGTGGCTGGCGAATTCGACTCCATCGTCGTCGACCTTGGCAAGCCGGCTCAGAGAGAACACCTGGTATCCGCCGCTGTCTGTCAGTATGGGTCGATCCCAGGCCATTAGTTTATGAAGGCCGCCCAGCTTCTCGACCGTCTCGACTCCGGGACGCAGCATCATGTGATAAGTATTGGCCAGGACGATGCTGGCGCCGGTCTCTTTGAGCTGCTTGGGTGTGATACCCTTTACGGCGCCGGCGGTTCCGACCGGCATGAAGACAGGCGTCTTGATGTTGCCATGAGCGGTCGAGAGCAAACCGCCTCTGGCGGCAGAACCGGAATCTTGATAGAGAACTTCGTATGTCGCCATTTCTGGTGCGCCGTCAAATCGGATTTCGCAGCGTCAGTATACCCTTGAAGGGTAGTAGGTTCCCGCGAGTAAGATCATAAACTGTTATTGTGAAGCTAGCTACCCGCGCAGAAAACGGGAAATTTCAATTGGAAGCACTATACATCTTCTTTATACTGGACGCCGGGTAGTAGTATGAAAGGATCTGCTCGGCGTTCTTGCCTTCTCTTGCCATTCCCTCGGCACCGTATTGGCACATCCCTACGCCGTGGCCCCAGCCTCTGCCTGACAGGAATGCCCAATGATTGTCCCAGTTAACGATTTGGCATATTGAGCTTTTCAGCTTTCGGCCGGTCGGATCTACGGTCAGGCGGAAATCCTCGGCCCTCAAAAAATCGCGCTTGCCGCTAGAGCCGACAATTTCTATCTTGGTCAGTCGAGAGATCTCTCCGTAGTCGCTCCAGTCGGTGGCATCTATGCTTGTGATCTTTCCGATCTTTTTCAATGTGGGATATTTCCGCAGCAGTTTATCGGCAACTTCGGCCTTGTCGAACCTGATCATGGGCCAGAAGAAAAACTTCGGCCTGGCCACGGTTTCGCAGAAGGGGCAGGGTACGCCGATCAGCGGTTCAAAGGAGTCGCCGAACACATTGCTGCTGTTTTCCGTGTGGCCGCCGCAGGTTGAGCTAAAGTACGACGGAAAGATCTCTTGGGTTCCGTCGGTGTGTCTGCATGTCAGCACCCGGCCTTTCGTGTGGTTGACCGCCTTCCATGTCCGGCTTGACTCGGCCTTGACGCCTCCGTAGACCTGATTCGCTGCGGTTCGCTTCACGTCCCAGTTGCGATTGACGCCGAATCTCTTCTTGATATAGAAGCAATAGGTCCGGGCGGCGATCGCCTGGGCCTTGAGTGCCTCGGCCTCCCAGTAGTCCGGCATTTCAGCGCCGACCACACCGGCCAGATAGGGCTCGGGTGGAACCAGATTGATCGCATCGAAGGATTTGCCGTCTCGGTTGACTATGAGCCTTAGGTTGCCGCGATAATCGTCTCCGTTGAGGTTGAAGATGTACGGCTCGTCCGGGAAGAAGACGGCCTCGTTGCCTGCAAACGTCTGGCCCGCAATTGTCATCCTGCCGTCAGTGAGTTTGATATCGATCGGGACATCGGTCTTCTCAAGACGGATTTCCGTTCTCCGTGTTCGCGGGACGCTCCAGTCTTTGCTGACGCTCAAAGGTGAAGCGCTCGCCAGAGTGCACGAGCTGACATCGTCGAGCAGCAGGACCCTTACCCAAAACCGCTGTTCGATATCCATCTGGATGGTCGGGGTTGTGAGCTGCCGGCTCTTACAGCCGCCCACGCTCAGCAAGCCGAGCATGAGGATTGCCGCCAGAACATCCGAGATGCAACCGTGGCGTTCCCATGAGACTGTCCGCAAGGCACTCTTCCGCAAGCTTGCTGATAGTCGATTTGTGGTGGACAATGTCGATTCGCCTGGTATACCCTTGAAGGGTAGTAAATTGCCGCGAGTAAGACCATAACCTATTATTGTCAAGCCACTACCTATGGCACAAGTTACCCGCGCAAGAACCCGAATTTTCAATCAGGAGCACTATAATGATCGCTTGGTTAGTCCAGACTCCGCAGCGATAATCCGAGGTCGCCGAGGGCTTTGTTGATTTCGTTCAGGCTCGTCATGCCGAAGTTCTTGCAGCCGAGGAGCTCCGCCTCCGTCTGGTTCATCAACTCGCCCACAGTGCGGATATTCAGCTTCTGCAGGCACTTTCGAGCACGCACGGACAATTTAAGATCATCCACGGATTTGTGCCTGAGCCCCTCGGCTTCGCTGTCGGCGACGGCGTGGTCGGTTGGTTCTGTCGCGGCCGGCAGGTTTTCTTCCAGAGTCATGCCAAGTTTCAGGCCCTTCGGTTCGAGGATGACCTTGATTTCCTGGAGCGAGGTTTCTCCGAAGTTCTTGTAAGACAGCAGTTCGGCCTCGCTGATATTCAGAAGGTCGCCGAGTGTCTCGATCTTCATCTTCTTCAGGCAGTTTCTGCTGCGCACAGACAGCTCGAAATCGGATATGGGGGTCTCGAGAATCTGGTTCTTTCGCGTCTTCTTCTGCTCCTTCTCCTCATCATAGAACATCGTCTTGGAGCTTTCTATGTCCTTCTTGAACAGATGTGCTCTGGCGTGATTCGGGAAACTCTCCAGGACGGCGTCGACACATCCAGTCGCCTCGTCAAGTCGGTTGCTGTCTTCGTAAAGCACGGCCAGGTTCAGCAGGGCGTGGACGTGCACCGATGAGCCTGAAGCGATCTGCTTGTAGCACTTGATTGCAGCTTCTTCGTCGCCGGACAAATCGCGGCGAAAGGCCAGGTGGAAAAGTGCCCTTTGATGTTCCGGAGACAACTCCAGTGCGGTCTTGTAACTGTCTATGGCCTGCTCATAAAGCCCCTGGGCTTCGTTAAGACGCCCAAGCTGGTAGTGGTATTCGGCACTTACGTTTTCAAAATTTGCGCAGGCTTTGAGCGCCTTGGACGCTGCCTTGAAATCCGCCGCATGACGATACGTGCATGCTTTTTCGAGCGCCACCTCCAGTTTCTCGGCTTCGTGATTGAGACTCTCTTTAAGGCTCTCGATCGCCTGGTCGAACTCGCCAATCCGGCGAAGTGCAAAGGCCATGAACAGGAATTTCTCTTTACAGTCTTTGCCCTTGGCCAGCTTCTGCGCCGCCTCGGCGTATCTGCCCAGAATGAAGAGCCCGATGCCCTGAGCCAGCGAAGCCTTACGGCCCGTCCCGGACATGTTTGCTTCCAGTTGCTCATTGAAATCCATCTGGTTCTTCTCGCCGGAATTGACGGACTCGGACAGTGTCCTGATCTGATCCATCGAGGGCAGATTGTCGGCGAACAAGTCGATTTCCAATTCGGTGACTGATTCCATTGAAACTTCTCCCGTAATACTCAGTATTCAACGCGCAATAGTGATCTGTACTGTAATTAGTACCCAAAGGCAGAGCATTATAAGGACAAACGCAGGATTTGCAACAGATTTTTTGTCCGAGCCGCGCTGCACCGGCCGCGTTGAGCCCGGTAACCGCGGATCCGGCCGGATTTCGCCCAATCAGTAGTCCTTAGAGTCTCTCATCCCTTGGGGCCAACCTTCGGGCAAGACGCCGGTTATGGTTCGCGGGCCTGATGTGTCAGGCGAGCGATGCCATCCCAAGGTTTGGAACTCACCGAACCAGCCGAATCTCATCGAAGTACATCGTCCCCATGCCGCCGGCGGCGGGGCTGCCCTTTGTTCCGAAGCCGAGGGTAATGCTGTCGACGTTGGTAAGGTCCACGCCCTGCTCTGCAAAGCGCGTCAGCTCGATGACCCACTCGTTCCACCCGGCGCCTAGCTGCGTTGCGGCGAGAGTGTCATGATAGACCACGGCATTTCCGTCGAGGGCAACAAACATTCGCTCGGCGGTGTTACCCGAGCTGGCGCGGAACCACAGCGACAACTTCGCAACGCTTCCCTGCGTCCAGTCACGCGGATAGACCAGTGTCAAGGTTGCCTCAGAGGTCTTGCCGGCGTTGTCGTAGCGATAGATCATCGACTGGGCGCCCGTGCGGACGATGGTCTGCTCGGCGTACGGAGGAAGGTCATTGCCGATGATCGCTCCGTTTGTGGTGGTTCCAAAGCCGTCTATCCACTTGTCGAATATCCTGTTCATGGCCGGATCGGGCGGGTCGAGATCATTGTAGGACTCGAAATCGTCCACGGTGATGAAAGCGGCCGTCGCGAAGGTCCAGACAAGACCTTTGACCGTTCCGTCCGGATAGACCTCATCCACGCGCCAGGCATAACTGCGGTCCAGGGTAAGTCCGCCGGGATCATAGCTCTCTGCGCCGAGCGCCCTGGGACCTAGGTATTCGGGTGAGGCTGTATTAGCGCTGCCGACAGCTTCGGCATCGGCGCCGAAGTACAACTCGTGCGAGGTGGCATTGTCCGCCGCCGTCCAGCTTAGTGATGTGATAATCTGCACATCTACAGCGCCATTAGCAGGCTGCGGATCGGCGACGGCGCCCGGAGTCGCGAAGCTCCAGACCTTGCCTTTATGGGTCTCAGAGCCGTCAAACTCATCCACCCGCCAGTAGTAAATCTTCTCTTCTTCGAGAGAGTCGGGCTTGAAGGACGCAACGGCCTGAGGCGGGCCTGCAGTGGCGCTGCTGACTGTGTCAAAATCGTCGCCGAAATACACTGTGTGCAGCCGTGATCCGAATCCGGCTGTCCAGCTGAGCTCTGCGTTCAGATCCACAGAGTCGGTACCAGCGGCCGGCTCCGGGGCATAGGCCGTCTTCGGAGGAATCGAGAAACTCCAGACGTCGCCCTTCCACGGACTGTTCGGATCGGCGTCATTGACCGCGTCGATTCGCCAGTAGTAAGTCGCGCCCGGAACAAGACCATCCGGATAAGGAAATCCGGGAAAGCCAACAATCAGAGACGTCTCGGCCTGGTTGCCCACAAACGCCCCTTCGGCTCCGCTGTCCACATCGTCAAAACTGTCCCCGATGTATACATCATGTGAAACTGCCTTAGCTCCGGCCCTCCAGGCGAGGCTCGCCCATGTATCTGAAAGTAAGGCGCCGTCGGCGGGCTCCGGAGCGGAGGCCTTTACTTTAGGTGCTTTGCCCGGCTCAATTCCGGCTACATATTCTCCTTCATAGACGTAGACAAAATCCAACCAGTGTGGCACTTCGGAAGCGGCAGAGAAAAACTCAAGCTTTCCTTCGTCGCTGCCGGCGGTCGATGTCATTGTGTACTCAGCCCATTCAGTAGTCAGCTCAAAGTCGGCATACCCCCAACTAACGGAATTATCCGCCGCCTTAAATTGTGCTCCAAGTGGACGTGGTTCTTCAGCTTTGGCCCAGAATGTGGCGGTAAAATCTGTTCCAGTCTTCATCGGGAATGATATGTTTGCTACGACGAGATGCCAGTTTTCGACCCCTACTGGCTCAACCCGAAGGCTTCTGGAACCGTCGATGGACTCTGTATCGACTATGTATACATCACTACCTGTAACATCGTCTGGGGCCCATGTACACCATTGAAACCACTCGTCGTCCATTAAAATGGCGTCCTCATCTTCTTCAAAACTTGGGTTTGGCGCCAGGTTTTCGACTTGTGCATGAGCTGCAGGCGGCAAGACAACCAGCACGAAAACAAGGCAGATCAGGCAGATTAGTCTTTCGGACATAACGATCCTCCTTCAAAAAAGGGTAACAAAAATCGACCGACAATGGTCGTTGCTGATACCATGTATACCAAATCAGCCGGTATCCCGTCAAGAACAATTACCGCAAAGGGGCCGCATAACAGTCTGCTCAGAAGACATTCTTATTGACTACATAACGCGAAAAGACGCGAAAGAAGGTTTGGCACTTCCTTCTTCGCACTGCTATCCTTCAAGTCGTTGTCTTTTGTGATCACTGTTTTCAAGGGCTCGGCATAACACTATTATCAATAATAATTTATGAACGCTCCATGTTAGGGCAACTGTTTACCTGCAACAGCGGCGTCTGCCTTACTACAAACTTTTTTTTGGAACTACGAAAGGCGCGGAATGACGCCAAAAGGTCAGCTTCGGCTCTGCTCTTTCGCGTGTTTGGCGTGTTTCGTAGTTCATAAAGTA
>LJTR01000453.1 GCA_001303465.1 Phycisphaerae bacterium SG8_4 | reverse complement strand
CGTGGCCGCATCGAGACAATAGAGCCCGAAGGCGTTAGCGACGTAGAGCGCATCATCTACCGCCACGGCCGCCGACAACATACCTTCGTCAGGTATTGAACGTGTCCAGATTGGAGCCCCATCGGCACGACTGAGCATGTGAACGGTCTTGTCGGCAGTCCAGCAAATACGGTCTCCCGGCAGCAGACTTGCGCGGCATGGACTCTGCAATTTGTCCGCGCGCTCCTCCCGGTGCCTCCATAGCAGCTTGCCGTCGTCAGCATCAAGTGCGACAAGATCGAATCTTCCCGCCCCGCTCTGCGCCAGGCAGTAGACTCGGGAATCTTCCACAAGAAGATAGCCGCAACTTTGGACATCGGAGAGCCATTTCTGCTCACCCGTCTGCGTGTCGAGCGATGCCACGTGGTTTCGCCCATCGTGTGTCTGCAACACATACATGTTGCCCCCGCGAACCACGACTGCGTCTGCCGTCGACCCCGGCGCCGAGGGAGCACTTCTGTGCTGCCAGGCCTCAAGCACTGATGGGGCGGCAGAAGCCCTGACTGGTGATCGCAAGGGCCGGTGTTCCGCGAGGACCAAATCGAGCCTGCTGCCGGAGGAGACCCACAGATCCCAGCCGGCAAAGGCAAACAGCAAACACGCGGCAACAGATCCGACAGCGGGAATGGATCGCCACGCCGTCGAGCGATAGCCTGCTCGTCGGATCTCCATCTTCACCGTCGAGCGAACTTCTCGTGCGAAACCAAAGTCACACTTGACCAAATCCGGCCGGGCCGATCCTTTGATCTGAGCAACAAGGAAGCGGTACTCATCGTGGGCTATCCTGCACGCCGGGCAGGATGCAAGATGCTCCTCAATTGCCGCCCGCTCCGCTTCGGGCAGATCGCCGAGCACTAACAATTCGATTTTCCGATTTACCTGTGCGCAATCCATGGACTTCTTGCTCCTATCGGTGTGTAATACGTTTGGGGGAGTAATTTCGGGACAGGGCTGGGAAAAGAATCTTCCTGCGCGTGTCAAGAGCGCGACCTAGAGAGCCATCGGCAAGGTTCCCCGTGAACTCTCTGAATCATGCATCTTTGCTCGCAGGCGCCTCAGGGCACGCTGAGCACGCTTCTTGGCAGCCTCTTCTGAAATGCCGAGTGCCGCCGCGACGTCTCGGAACCCAAGACCATGGACAATTCGCAGCATGAGCACGTCTTGATCGCCGCGCGCCAGGACATGCAACAGTTCGGAGATTTCCGGCAAATTGGCCCGCCGTCTCTTGGGCTCCCGCTCGACGGCAACTTTTCGGATTTTCTTGTTCTCACGACTGCGCTTGCGCAGCATGTCGGCGCAGACATTGCGAACAATTGCATAGAACCAGCACGAGAATGGGCTGCCGGGAACATATTGATGCCGTTTGCGGATTATACGAAGAAATGACTCCTGAACGGCGTCCTCGGCCAGAGCGTGATCCGAGAGAATCTGCCGGGCCACCCCCACGGCGGACTTCATATAGGCCGAGACGATTCTGTCGAAGGCGTACGAATCGAGGCGCGCTTGAAAGCGAACCATGAGGGTCTCGTGGGATATGACGGATTCGTTTTGCATCGGTCTTGAGCAAAGCCCTCTAACACTTACTGTCTGTGATGCCCGGACAGCCGCCTCCATGGGCCGTTCCCAGCTCGATACGTCCATAACAACCTACCAGCCTTGCGAATAATGCACAAGAACAATCTCATCTTTTTGCTGATATTGGAGGCGGACGAGAAGTTCTCGTCCTGCGCCGCTCCTGATGACGGGAAACACTGTTGTCCAAATCGGAATTGCTGTATCGCGCCGAGAGAAACCGCCCATGTGGCTGCTAGTCGTTGTCCCTTGACAGATCCTAGTCACTGTGTATCCTGTGAGGGCAGGGTAGCGGCATGGACTTCCTCTGGATGACCAGAGGGGCGAGATGTCATACGGAAACTATATGTAGATGGTCGAGAGAACTCCTGCAGTACGATGATAGCTGAATCGACTATTGATACTCCGGGACTTCGTCACAGAATACTCTGCGCCTTCCTATACATGGGAGTAGCTCCGGCAGCATTTGTCCTTAGGTACCATCACAAATCAGACTTCACTAGTCATCACACCAAGCATGCCCTCGCCTCTTCCTTCATCACGCATGTGGTACTTCTGGTGTTCGTCGTCTTTCGCGTACCGCTGATAGTACTTGGAATCTACAGAGACGATATCTACTATGCATATTTTACTCGCATCAATATTGTCACCCTCATTCTTTTGATAGTCACTTTTTCTGGACTGCTGATCCTCGCTGGTATCTCCGTATACTGCGCCATTAGAGGAAAGTCAGCGAAGGTGCCACTTCTGAGGCGCGTTTCCAAGAAAACCTGGTTGCCGGCATTGATGGTACCGATCTTTGCCGTCTCACTCGCGTTTGTGCTCCTTATGACATCTCTTTCCTGCTACTCGGTGTCAATTACTCCTGAGGCCAACAATGAAGCTACGGTATACATGCTCTATGACGACGCCGGCGTCTTCCCCCGGTGGATTTTCACACTTGGCTTTCTTCCAATCACGAGAAGAGCTTCGGAAACTCTTGGCCCGGACAGCGTCTGTGTCTGCAAGTTGACGCGTGAGGCGTTCATACAGGCTTTTTCGAGCGGGAAGTTCATATTCCTTGCGACACACGGGGCAGGACCCGGGAGGATATACGCAGACAGGTTGACGTATGGAGCACCATTTGCCTCGCAGGCAAGTGGAGGAAATCGTCCTCATTTCATTTATCTTACAGCTTGTAGTCTGGGCAAAGATGACGATTCCTGGAACAAGGAATTTCCCGAGACCGAAGTAGTGTCATTCGATCGATGGTCGGCGACCGTCGAGCACATTTGGTGGCTGTATGCTGAAGGTCCGGACAAGCTCGAGAGTGTATTCCCCTGACAAGTCGCCGCACTCAGACGGGAAGAAGTCGCCCATCCTACGCTATCAGCCGGCCCTTGCTCATTTGCAGGGTTCGGGTGGCGTGCTCGGCGGCTCGGACGTCGTGGGTGACAAGCAGGACGCAGCCGCCGTCGGTGACGTATTGGCTTAGATAGCCCAACACCGTTTTGGCGTTGCCCTCGTCGAGGTTGCCCGTCGGTTCGTCGGCAAGGATTACTTTGGGTCTGTTCAACAGCGCGCGGGCTAAGGCCGTGCGCTGGCGTTCGCCAGTGCTGAGCTTGGCCGGGACGTGATCAGCGCGATCGTCCAGACCGAAATGGCTGATCAACTCCTGTGTTCTTTCAGCAGCTTCATTGGCGGGCACGGCTACAGAGGCTACCTGGATGTTCTGCCGGACCGTAAGGTACGGAATCAGGTGGAACTGTTGGAACACAAAGCCAATGTTTTCGGCTCGCAGCCGGTTGCGGCTCTCGGGGCTCATTTCGTAAGGGTCCCGGCCGTCGAGGATCATTTGGCCTGAGCTGGGGCTTAGAAGGCCTCCGGCAATCAGCAGCAGCGTGGTCTTGCCGCAGCCGCTGGGACCACGCACGGCCAGCAACTCGCCGGGCTCCACTGAAAACGAAACGTTACTGAGAGCTTCGACGGTTCCCTGGGTACCGTCAAACGATCTGCCTACATTCTTGAACTCAAGCATACGTTCTCAACATAAATGCAAAAATCAAATATCAAAAAGCAAAATTGTGGAGCCGCTTCGCGGGCTGTTCTAAGAAGCATCGCCGAAGGCGATTCCGAAATTTTGATATTTGCATTCTGATTTCTTATATCCTCTACTCTTCCCGCAGGACCACCGCCGGGTCCTGGCGGGTTGCCATCAGGGCGGGGATCCAGCCTGCGATTACGGCCAGAGCCGCGGCGCCGCCTACCGAGGCCAGAAGCAAGCCAGCCAGGGAGAAATCGGCGCCGATCATCTGCACTTTGGTGCCCTCACTGGCGGCGCTGAAATAGCCTCCTGCAAGTACACCGGCGACAAAGCCCAACACTCCTCCCAGGACTCCGAGAAGAACGTGCCGGGACATGAACATAACCATGACGTGTTTGGCCGAGACGCCGAGTGTTCGGAGGATGCCGATCTCATCGCGCCGCGAGCGGACGTCGGTGAATCCGAGCACAGCGACCCAGACGGCACAGGCTGTAACCACAACCGGTATCAACACAGAAGCGAAGCGTTCGCGCGACTGGCGCAGGGTCGCCCGGGCTTCTTTTTCTTCTTCGATGGCCGCGGCTGCTCGCTCGGCAGCCTTTGTCCGGGCCTCAGCCCGCGCGATGGCGCGGGAGCCTCGCTCGATCACCTGGGTATTCGGCAGGACGCCTGCGATTTCCTTGCGTATCAACGGCAGCGCCTCGCCCGTGCAGTGACATTCCAGCGCCAGGATTGCGTTGATCAGTCCCTTTTTGTCGCCAGCCATATCCATGCCGTGATGTCGTCCTTGTTGCCGCGCTCCGTATAGCAGCCATTAACCTTGAACGATTTTCCCATCAGCTCGACATCGTCGCCGACTTTGAGGTCCATGCTTCGGTGCAGTTCGTATCCCAGGGTAATCGTTCCGGGCGGCACAGACTGAACGAGCGGCTTGACGGGGCTCTTGTGCAGATTGGGAACCTCGCCGCGAGTGCCGACAAGGATGATCTTGCGTTTTCGCTCGGGCCATTCGATTTTTTGCTGAAGGCTGGGCAGAAAGTGCCGGACCGTGACGACGCCGGAGTCGGCCAGCTTCTCAACGTATTCCTCGGGCATGTACTTGGATGCATAGTCTTCAGCATACCAATCACTGAGATTCTGGTCTTTGGGCAGGATGACAACGTTGAAGCCGAGCTTGAGCATGGCCTTTCGCGTTTCGTCCTGCAACTGGGCCATGTTTGCCGTCAGCTTTGCCTGTTTTTCTTCGAGGATTTCACCGGTGTGAATATCGTGAATGCGCAGCAGCGTGACAGCACCGATCAGCGAACCGCTGGCAACCATTACCGAGAGCACGCCAAGCGCAAAGTTGAGTTTACGATGCAGTATTTCGCGTAACAGCAGGCTCCAGATTGTCATGGGTACACCAAGAAGAAATCAAATATCAGATATCAAAAATCAAAATAGCGGAAT
>LJTR01000452.1 GCA_001303465.1 Phycisphaerae bacterium SG8_4 | reverse complement strand
TGTTGCCGCCAGGCTCCCAACACCACGCATCGCACCGCTGCTCTCGGACCGCTTAGAGGCAGAGGCCTATGGCCTTCCCTAGGAGGGCTCGCACCTTGCTCCATGCGTCACCTTTCAACTGCGGCATCCGGGTTGAAGACCCCCCAAGCCACCTCGGATGAGGTTCCAGGGAGCCTGGGCCTGCGGCTCACATGCCCCTGGCTTGCCGAATCAGCTCCCGCACGGACCAATGAGGGATCGTGAGTTTATGTCGGTTCAGGGTTAGGAGCTGGCAGGCCCTCACCTCCCCCTTGAGACTGCGACTCGGTTCACCAGCTAGGTTCTTCCAATGGGAGGCAACAGCACGTTCTTTTAGCGACGAAAGGCCTGGTTCTAAGCGCGGCGGACATGGTCGTCCCCCGCGCGTGGATTCGTTTGCCAATGCGGAATGCGGATAAAGACAGCGAAGGACAGAAATTATGTGGCAAGGTTTTTCCATGAAGCGGATAGAGACAGAAATGTTTTCACGGACCTGGCGATTGTCTCGCCCCACCCAAACCGAATTCTTTCCCTTGCAACTTAGGTGTGGTTTTCTGACCGTTATTGGGTAACAAGGTCATTCCGTTTTTGGTTTTTTGAACTCTTCGGCCTTGAGTTCGTGTTTTTTGAGCAGGTCGTAAAAATCGGCTCGATATTTCCCGGCAAGTTTTGCGGCTTGACTCACGTTTCCCTCGGTCAGGGAGAGGACTTGAATGAGATAATCTTTTTCAAAAGCATCACGCGCATCCCTTAGCGGGGAAACCCCCTCCACCCCAGCGCTCGGCTTCGCACAGCCGAATTTCTTCCATCTGTCGGCGGGTGTTGTTTTGGCCTGCAGAATATAATCGTTGGTAATCACGTCTTTTTGCGTCATGGCCACAGCATACTCGATCGTGTTTTCCAGCTCTCTCACATTGCCCGGCCAGTCGTGAAGCATGACCTTTCTTAGCGCGTCGGGACTTAATCCTTTTATGTCCTTTTTCATTTGCGCGCTGAATTTCCTGAGGAAGTGGTCGACCAACGGCACCATATCTTCCTTGCGCTCACGCAGGGGCGGCAAGTAAATCGGAATTACATGAATTCGGTAAAAAAGGTCGTCGCGAAAGAGTCCTTTCTCGACCTGATCTTGCAAGTCCTTGTTCGTCGCCACGATGACCCGGACGTCCACCTCCACAGGAAGCTCACTGCCAACAGGGTAAAACTGCCGTTCTTGTAAGACTCGCAGGAGCTTCGACTGTATCGATAGCGGCATGTCGCCGATCTCGTCCAGGAAGAGAGTGCCGCCGTGCGCCTGCGTAAATAAACCCTTGGTACTTTTTACCGCGCCGGTGAAGGCCCCTTTTTCATGGCCAAAAAGCTCGCTCTCAAGCAGAGCCTCTGGCAACGCGGCACAATTAAGCGCAACAAAAGCTTTGTCTTTCCGATTACCCGCTAGATGAATCGCTTTCGCGATCAGTTCCTTCCCCGTACCGCTTTCCCCTTGTAGATGAACGGTCGAATCGAGTTTGGCGATCCGGGTCACAACGTCGAGTACGTCCCGCATCTTCCCACTGCGAGCAATGATATTGGCGAAATCGAATTTTTCCGCCACCAGGCCTTTGAGCCGTTTGATTTCTGTGTTCAGTCTGCGATGTTCTAGCGCGCGTTCGATTTGCAGCAACAAATCCTGGTTAAAATAATCGCGGGAACATCCGGTACGAGCGCATGAAGTTCCTGCATGAGCGCAATTCCATCACGGTTCGTCAGCATGAGATCAAACAAACAAAGGTCCAAGGGCTTCGTCCTGATCGCATGTGCGGCTTCTTCTTCGGTTAACGCCGTGTTGACCTCGTAGCCCGCGGCCTCAAGCCTCATCTTCACGAGCTCGATGAGATTGCTATCATCATCAACGACAAGTATCCTGCCACCTGCCATATTCACCTCTAGCGCGGCCGGTCTCTTTTCTTTTCTTCAATCTCTAGGTCCACCTGTTTGAGTTTTTCCACACCGTCAAGAACAGCGACCCAAATTTTTGCCTGTTCCGCCCATATGCTCTCCGGATGAGTTTTCACCACGCGGTTGAATAATCCGATGGCCCGAGGATTGTCTTTTTTTGGGTTTTTTGGATGCGCATAAATCAGTGCCATATGAAACAACGCTGCATCGGCCGGCGGTTCGCCCTTTGCCAGGGACACGGCTTTTTGACTCTCGCGCAGAGCACCATCGTAGTCGCCCCGGGACATCAGCTCGCGAGCCTTCGACAGGTGCTCGTTGGCTTCCCGCTGGTCTCGAATCTTGGTAGGCTCGACCAGGATTTTTGGGGGGGGAATGGGTTTCGGCTCGGGGATCAAGACCGGGGCTGGAGCCGTTTTTATCTCTCGTCTGCCTTCGCCTATCGCGCAACCACCGACCCCCATTAGCAAGGCAAGACAAACGTAAAAATACTCCCTCGTTGAGGATGATTTTCCGCCCATATTTCACCGCCGTGAGAACTAATAACATGTTTCGCAATCGCCAAGCCGAGTCCAGTACCGTTTGCCGAATATGCCCCCTGCGGATGGCCCTGCCGGAACTTGTCGAAAATCGCATTCAGGTTCTCTGCAGCAATTCCGGGGCCAGTATCATGGATGGATACTTTCAACTTCCCGTCAAGCGGCCTCGCCGCGACCGTCACCCGGCCACTCTTGGGAGTGAACTTCACAGCGTTGCCGATCAAATTGCGCAACGCCTGTAGCATCCTCTCGTTATCCAGACTAACCGCCGGAAGGGCTCCTGCGATGTCCGTCTCGAGTTGAATCTCCTTGGCTTCCAACAACGGGGTCATTTCGTCTATCGCTTTTCGAATCAGCGGCACCAGGCTGGCTTTCGTGAAATTATAGTGCATCATACCAGCCTCCATCTTGGAAAGATCCAAGAGTGAGCTGACCAGGTCGATGAGACGATTGCTCTCCTCGACGAGAATGCGCAGAAGCTTTTTCTGTTTCTCTGTCGTCGGGCCGCCGACCCCGTCCAGCAGCAAACCGGTCCCCTCCTTAATGGACGTGAGAGGCGTACGCAACTCATGTGACATCGAGGCAAACAAGTCTGATTTCATCTTGTCCAGCATGCTCAGTTTATGGCACATGAGGTTGAACGCCACCGCCAGTTCGGCGATTTCCGGTGGGGCTGCGATTTGCAAGTCCCCTTCGAATCTTCCCTTTGCGATTTCCCGGGTCTTGTTTTTTAACAGCGTCATCGGACGATTGACGCTGCGGGTAATCATGAACGATATTGCGAGGATCAGGACGAGTGCGGCAACGGTCATCGTCGCCGCCATCTGTTGGGCCCGCGCCCCAGCTTCGGCTAAATTTCTGACTTTCTCGTAGGTATCTTGGTGTCGCTCAGACTGCAGCCTCTCCAGCGATGCCAAAATCGCATCGGATACCTTGTCCTTTTCGTTCTTGTACCAGGCCTGAGTATAATCGTTCTGAGCCTTGATCTGCTCCCTCTCCTTGGCGAATAATTCTTTGTATCGCTCGTGGTCTTGCTTTACAGCGTTTAGCAGAGGGGCGGATTTGGCATCGGACACGGTTAACGCTGAATTAAGGTATTTTTCAAATTCATTTCTGAACTTAAGGAACTCCCGGTACAGGGCCTGGTCTTTCGTGATGACGAATTTGCGCTCGTAACGGATTTGCGACAACAGGCTGTCGGCGAGCTTTTTCTCGTAATCCAACACGCGACTGTCCTTTTCAAGAATCGCGCGCGTGATTACGTTGAACTGACGCAACTCCTGTATGGCGTACACGCTAATGGCAATAAGGAGAGCAAAGACGGCGAGATAGCCGATAACGAGTCGCGCGAATAGACTGAGCCGCATGCGGCAATGTTCCTCGACTTAAAATGGATTCGCTAGCCAAGCCCGGTCTTTGAGGTCGGCTTGTCAAAGAGCTCCCGTTCTTTCGCATCGGCTGATAACAGTTTCTGGCCAAACTGATCTAGCCTCTTTTCGGTAGCCTGATAGCTCGACTGGGCATGTCCGAGGTGTTTACCCAAAAGGGCAAAATCATCGACAAATTTGGCAAAGTCCCCTTGCAGACGGTTCAGGTATTGAAGAATATCCTTTGCCCCTTCCTCGATTCGCAGTCCTCTAAGTCCCAGGAGAATGGCCTGCAAATACGCGTAAAAGCTGTTGGGTGAGACTGGAATCACCCGCTTACTCAGGGCATAGCGGCTTAGGCTCCTCTCGCCCAGCGCCTCGTCGTTAATGATGATTTCATAGTAAACGTTCTCCGCCGGGATGTACATCAGAGCAAAATCATACGTGCCTTCGTCGGGCAGGATGTATTTTCCAGCGATTGCATCAATGTGTCGTCTCACATCGGCCGCAAACTGTTTTTTCGCCCGTACTTTGTCCTCGTCGTTGGCGGACTCCACAATACGTTTGAAGTTTTCCAAGGGAAATTTCGAGTCTACGGGGACCAAGGAGTCCCCAAGCCGGATTGCGGCATCGACTTTATTCCCTGTCTTGAAACTATACTGGATAAAGAAATGCTCCGGCGGCAAAATCTGTGCTAAGAGATCTTCGAGAAAAAACTCCCCTAAGCCACCCCGCAACTTTGGAGCCTGAAGAATTTCTTGCAGAGACGCGATGTCTTTACCGACTTCGTAAATTTTTCGGTTCGCTTCCTCAAGGCCGCCAAGACTTTTTTGCACGGCACCAACGACTCGTGCAGCGTTATCGAGCCGCTCCCCAAGACTTCGCTGCACACTCTGGAACGTCTCGGCGTTCTCGCGCAACCGCTCGTTAACATGGCTGAGAATTTGACCCAACTGCTGTTGCACCAGTTGGGTATTATTGTCCAAGGCCTGGCTGAATTGTCCGCGAAATTGATCAATCTGCTGCTGGATGAGCAACAACGACGCGTCGTCTCTTCTCTCCTGGAGAAGCGAACGCAACCGTCGGATGAGCCACCATCCCAAGGCGCCCCATCCCAATACGACAGCCAAAGCCAGAATTACTAGGCTGACCGGTTCCACAAGTGGGTATGGCGAATTTACAGAAGCCTCAGCGCGTACTCAAGAATCTCACTGAGCTTGCGGATTTGAGTCGCTCGCATGGACCGCTCCTCGCGCGGCGAGGAAAAATAATCATCGAGACTTTTCTTGAGGTTCCACTCCAGCAACTGCACGCACTGTTCCATGCTCACCTTTTCTGAGCGCCGGCGTCGCGCTTGATGCAGTTCGTTAATCTGGATGAGCTGTCCCATAGGTTAGCTAAGAATACGAGCGAGGCCGCCGAATTGTCAAGCCCTGAGCGCGGGAATCTTGGGTTCCTGCTGCGTGACGCAATGAACGGCTCCCAAGCCTGCGACCACTTCTCTACAGCTTACAGCCACAACCTTGCGGTCGGGAAATAGCTCTTGGAGGACGCCGATAGCGTCCCCGTCGTTGGGGTCGTCAAAAGTCGGCACCAAGACAACTTCATTGGCAATATAGAAATTCGCGTAGCTCGCGGGGAGAGGAGAACCCTCAGAATAAATAGCCCCGGGAGAGGGCAACTCGACGACAGAGAGTTTACGGCCGTTCTGATCTCGGGCTCCTTGCAGGCGCTCGAAGTTAGCGTTCAAAACTTCGTAGTTGTCATCCTTCGGGTCTGCTGCGCGAACGCAGACAAGCGTCGTCGCATCGACAAACCGGGCGATATCATCGATATGGCCGTCCGTGTCGTCACCGGCGATTCCCTCGGCGAGCCAAATGACATGATCCACGCCGAGCGATTCCTTGAGGAAATGCTCGATTTCAGCCCGGCTCAGATGAGGGTTGCGATTGCGGTTCAACAGACACTGCTCGGTCGTAAGGCAGGTTCCCTGGCCGTTAACTTCGATGGACCCGCCTTCGAGGACGACGCGATGGTCAAAAACGGGAACGTTCAAGCGAGTGGCCATGTCTCGGGCAACGCGATCATCCGCCTCGTAACCCTCGTACTTCCCCCCCCAACCATTGAAGATCCAGTCATTGAGCGCCAGGGGGGCCGCCTCCATAGGCCGCAAGACAAAAGTTGGCCCATAGTCTCGGATCCACACGTCCACCGTCGGGATTTTGATGAGGGAAACATGTTCCA
>LJTR01000048.1 GCA_001303465.1 Phycisphaerae bacterium SG8_4 | reverse complement strand
CTATGTCGCTGATATGATATGCGCCGACTTCTCTGGCGATCCGCCCGAAGGCCTCGAAATCGATCTCCCTTGGATGCGCGGTGGCGCCGGAGATTATCAGTTGGGGTCTGTGCTCTTTCGCAAGCTTCTCGACCTGGTCATAGTCGATTCTGCCTGTGTCGGGATTTACCCTGTACGAGACGGACTTGAAAAACTTGCTCGTGAGCGACACGTTTGCCCCGTGCGTGAGATGCCCGCCGTCAATATGCGACATTCCCATAATCGTGTCGCCGGGTTCTATCAGTGCTGCATACGCCGCCAGGTTGGCGACCGAGCCGGAGTAGGGCTGCACGTTCGCGTGGTCGGCCTTGAAAAGCTTCTTGGCTCGCTCGCGGGCCATTTTCTCTATCAGATCGGTTACCTGCTGGCCTTCGTAGTATCGCCGGCCCGGATAGCCCTCGGCGTATTTGTTGGTCAGACAGCCTCCGCTGGCCAGCATCACGGCCCTGGAGACATAATTTTCAGACGGAATCAGGCGGATTGCCCCGCTCTGACGCGCCCCTTCCTGGCGCACCAGCTCGTAAATCTGCGGGTCGTACTGCTCAAGTGCATTTATCATATTTACTGCTCCGAAAACGGCTAATGTTAAGATCGTACAAGGGTCTCAAATGCAGAATGCAACTTCTCGCGCCTTTATAGCACAACCGCGTTTGTCGGGCAACTACTATATTTAAGTGTTGACAAAACTCGGCCGAAGACTACTATGAATGGCTTTAACGACGTTTAGGACCACGGATCAGGCAGGAATGTATGTCGCAGGCAGATGACCAGGCGACGGCCAAGGCTCGATCGTTTTTTGAGAAGGCCGGGAAAGTCGCCGAGACGGGCAATTTCGACTACGCAATCGATATGTACCTGCAGGGTCTGCGCTATGCCCCGGATGCGTTGATGGAGGGGCATCTGCCGCTGTGCGAGCTGGCTCTTCAGCGGCAGCACAAGAGCGGCAAGAAACCGTCAATGGTGGACAAAGTCAAACACATGGGAGGCAAGACGCCGCTCGACCAGATGCTCAATGCCGAATACCTGTTCGCCAAGAACCCCGAACACATTCCTTTTGCCGAGGCGATGCTAAAGGCTGCGGTTGCCGGTGGCTACGAAAAAACCGCCGGTTGGATTGCCAATCTGATCTTTCAGACTGTCAACGCTGCACCAAAACCCTCCGCGCAGACATACATTCTGCTGAAGGAGGCCTATACGGCCATCGGTCAATTCGACAAGGCCATAGCTGCTCTGCAACGTGCCTCGAAGCTCAGACCGGGCGACAAGGCTCTGGCCGATGAATTTACGGGCCTGAGTGCCGAGCTTACGATGGTCCGGGGCAAATACGACGGCGAGGGCGATTTCAGGAAATCCATCAAGGACCGAGAGGGCCAGGAGAAACTGCACGGCCAGGCCGGCGTCGTGAAAACCGACGACTACCGCGCCAGTGCAGTTGAAGATGCGAGGAAGAAGGTTGCCGCCAATCCCGATCTGGCGGCGAACATATTTGAACTGGCCGATGCCCTTTCCGACCTGGAGGACGAACAGGCGGAAAAAGACGCTATATCCCTGCTGGAGAACACATACAAGGCCAGGAGCGATTTCAGCTTTGCCAAGCGGGCCGGTGAGCTCAAGACAAAGCAGCTCAGGAGGAAGGTGAGGGAGGCGAAAGCCGCGGTTGAGACCAAGCCCGACGATGCGCAGGCCAAGGCCCTGCTCGAACAACTGTCAGCACAGTTGCACGAGACCGAATTGGAGCACTACCGGCTCTGTGTGAAGAACTATCCCACGGATCTGAGCGTCAAATTCGAATATGCTGTTCGTTTGGTCGCGGACAAGCAATACGACCAGGCCATACCTCTGTTGCAGCAGGCCCAGAGAGATCCGAGGCGGAAAATGGCGGCGATGAGCAAAGTCGGTTTCTGCTTTGCCGAAAAGGGCTGGCTCGACGATGCAATCGACGTATACACCAAGGCAATAAGTTCTTATGAGACAAAAGAGGATGCAGTTGCCAAGGAATTGCGGTATAATCTTGGAAATGCTTACGAACAGCAGGGTGATATCGTCAAGGCCCTGGATGTGTATCGCAAGATTGCTCAGGCCGACTTCGCATATAGAGACGTCAGCCAGCGAGTCGACAGGCTGCGGAACGCAGAGAAGAAAACAGATTCTCAGTAGACGAACAATAACAGTTATTAGGAGATTACAGTGGCACATTCGTTACAGGCAAAGAAGAGAGCCAGGCAAAATGCCAAGAACAACACGGCCAATCGCGCGCGCAAGAGCCGTGTGAAGACGCAAATCAAACATTTTGAAGCAGCCCTGGATGCGGGCAATGTCGATGCGGCAGCCGAACAACTCCGACTTGTCAGCAAGAAGCTGGACAAAACAGCATCGACAAGCACGATGCACAAGAAAACCGCATCCCGAAAGAAATCACGTCTTGCAAAGCAACTCAACAAGCTCAAAGCAAAAAAGGCATAGGCAGAACGAACGGGTCCTCTCGACTGACGTGATGACAAGCGTCACGAGGTGGAGGAATCCGGTTTCGAGCAGGCCGAGACTATCATCAACCCATAGAGATCTCGACCGGCTTGGACGTGACGAGAAAAGAAGTCCACTTCACGCCTTTCTCCCTATCTGCCCGGGATTTGACGCAAGTCCGCTCTGGCGAGTGTGCAGCCTCAACTATCGTGTGAATTCCGCCCAAGGCTGCGGCTCCGATATCAAGTACAGCCGAAAGTCGTCAGAGAACATCGTGCCCTTGTTGCCGGACTGTAGATTTAGCATAGCCGCAGCCCTTTTCAAGCCAAGAAAGCCGAGGATTACAGCGTGGCGTTGCCTCAGTTAAGACAGGCTCTTTCTGAGGCCCACTATCGCGCCGGTGCGACAATATCCTCTGCATTTGGCGCCAGAGAATAAATGTGGACATCGTCAATCAATCCGAAGAAGAGACTAACCGATTGCAGATTCTTGCCGGTGCCAACGTACAGGGAGTTTGATTGGACTGCAGATGTGGGCGGGACCTAGTCGATATAAGTACCTATAAGATAAATTTTTATGAGAAGCCCAAATGCCTGAAATATACAAGAAACAAATAATCAAATTGCTCAAGCACGACGATTATCTGCCGCAGAGGTTGGCGCAGTTGGCCAAGGCGCTGGGCGTGGACTCGGAAGATTATCCACAATTCAAGGATGCCTTTGACCAGTTGCGACAGGCCGGGCACGTTGTGATAGGTGCGCGAAATCTGGTCAGTCTGCCGTCTCTTTCGGGTCAAATCGTGGGAACCTTCAGAGCCAATCCCAAAGGCTTTGGTTTTATCACACCTCTTGAACCCAATTCGCACGGGGATTTGTTCGTATCGCCATCCGACAAGGCCGACGCCATGACCGGTGACATCGTCATGGCAAAAGTCAAACGCAAAGGTAAACGCGGCGCCGAGATGCGCTTCAGCGGTGAAATAATCGAAATTCTCGAACGCGCACAGAACAAATTCGTTGGCACCCTGGTCAAACACCCCGAGTCGTGGCTTGTCGAGCCTGACGGCAAGAGTTTCTTCGACCCGATTACTGTCGATGACGTAGGCGCAAAAGGAGCGAAGGAAAAGGACAAGGTTGTGGTCGAGATACTTTCGTATCCGACGGAGAAATATCTGGCGCGAGGCGTGATCGTTGAAGTGCTCGGCAAGGCGGGGCGATACGCGACTGAGATAAAGTCGATAATTCACCAGTACCATCTGCCGGGCGAATTTGACGCCGAGTGCATCGAACAGTCGCGTCGGGCGGCTGGCAGTTTTAATCCCGAGGAACTGAACGGGCGTCAGGACATAACGGATAAAGTGATCATCACGATAGATCCGCCCGATGCGAAGGATTTTGACGATGCGATAAGTGTTGAGACCGATGCCGACGGCAACTGGGTGCTAGGAGTGCACATCGCCGATGTCAGCAGTTTTGTTACGCCTGATTCGCCGCTTGACGTTGAAGCCAAAAACCGAGGGAACAGCGCCTATCTGCCGGCCAAGACCATTCCAATGCTGCCGGAGATTCTAAGTAACGGCATTTGCAGTCTCCAGCCGAACCAGAAGCGCTTTGCCAAGAGTGCATACCTGACGTACGACCGGCAGGCCAAAATTGTTTCTCGCCGTTTTGCCAACAGTCTTATCAGTTCCACGCAGCGTCTGACGTACGTGCAGGCCGACAGAATCCTGAAGGGTCACACGAAAGGCGCCGCGCCCAAAGTGATCAAACTGCTCAAAGACATGGAGACTCTCAGCCGGGCGATCGAAAAACGAAGGCGAAAGAATGGCATGCTGCATCTGGACCTGCCGGAAACAGAGTTGGTGATGGACAAGTCCGGCCGGGTCGTGGATGTTCATCCCGCCGAGGACAGCTACCCGCATACGATGATCGAGATGTTCATGGTCGAGGCCAACGACGCGGTAGCTGCGCTGCTCGACAGACTCAACGTCCCTTTCATGCGGCGGATTCATCCGGAGCCCGACGCTTTGAGCATGACAAACCTCGCCAAGCTCGTCAGGGCGTTCGGTTTCACTTTGCCGCGGCATCCCGACCGCAAGGTTATCCAGGATTTGTTGGCCGCCGTCAAAGGCGCCGATTGTTCCTTCGCCGTGAACCTGGCGGTCCTGCGCAGCTTCGAAAAAGCGCAATATGCGCCTCTGCATATAGGGCATTTTGCTTTGGCTTCGACCCATTACTGTCACTTCACCAGCCCGATCCGCCGATATGCCGACTTGATGGTGCATCGCGCCCTGGAACGCTATCTCCGAAATGAGCCGGCCCTCAAGGAACAGGAGCAGAATCTGGCCGAAGTTGGCAAACACATCACGTTTACCGAACAGCGAGCGGAGGACGCCGAGAGAGAGTTGACAAAGGTGTTGACTCTGCAAATGCTGGCCAAGAAGACCGGCGAGGAACTTGACTGTGTCATTACCGGCCTGGCAAGCTTCGGTGTATTTGCGCAGTCGAAGAGGTATGGTGTAGAGGGCCTCATCCGTATGGAGGATTTGGGCTCTGATCGCTGGCAATATGACTCGAAGGCCCAGTGCATCGTTGGGGCCCGTTCGGGATGCAACATCCGTTTGGGCCAGGCCGTCAAAGTGCGAATAATCTCTGTGAACGTTCCCGCTCGCCAGTTGGATATAGCCCCCATTGAGCTGCTTGTCGATGCCTCTCGACCAAAGAGAGAAGGCAAGACGCAGAAGAAGAAAAGCAAGAGAGCAAAAAGGGGTGCCAGGAGCAAGCGGAAGAAGTAGAGTTAACCTGTGCAGAGCCTAACACAATTTGCCCCGTCGATCTCTTGACATTTCACGGTAACCCTGCAATACTAACCCCTTTACGGTCGATTAGTGATGATTGTCCCTGCTTTCGAAGGGATGACAATATTATTGATTATTTTTTCGGAGCGGCAAATGAGAGCATCTGAGATGAATAAGGGTCAGACCGTCAAGATTGACGGTAAATTGTATGCTATTGTGGATTATCAGCACGTAAAGTTGGGCAAAGGCGGTGCGGTCTTCCAGACAAAATTGAAGAGCCTGACCGACGGTTCGATTCAGAATATCCGCCTGCGCGCAGAGGAAATTGTCGAAGAGGCGTATCTGGACAAGAGAAGTTACGAGTACCTGTATTCTTCCGGGAGCGAGCACGTTCTGATGGATACGACGACCTACGACCAGATCACGCTCGATGACGACGCCTTTGGTGACGGGCCCAAATATCTAAAGGCCAACAGCCAGCTTCAGGTCAGCATGTACGAGGGCAAGCCGGTGATAGTCACTCTGCCCAACACTGTAGATCTGGAGGTGACCGACACGCCGCCTGAGATCAAAGGCGCCACGGCGACAAATCAGAACAAACCTGCGACGATGGAAACCGGGCTTGTCGTGCAGGTGCCGCCTTTTGTCAAGATCGGTGAACTCATACGCGTGGATACGCGTACGGGCGAATATGTGACGCGAGTAAAGGAATAGTGCGTTTGATGTCATTGTCGCGGCTGTGGATCGGCGCTTTATCACGGATGACAGGAAAACCCGATGGCATTTGAGAAAGTAAGCAAGACGCTCGTGAAAATCTTCGGTTCTCGCAACGAGCGGCTGGTCAAGGCTTATTCGGTGATCGCCGAGCAAGCCGCCGAGTTCGAAGAGCGAACTAAGAAACTCGACGACGAGGCTCTCAGAGCGAAGACCGGCGAATTCAAAGCTGCGTTAAAGTCCGGGACCGCGCCCGAGGATATTCTGCCCGAGGCATTTGCGGTCGTTCGAGAGGCGGCGAGACGAAATGTCCAGATGCGGCACTTCGATGTGCAGCTCATAGGCGGCAATGTTCTCTATGAAGGTAAGATCGCCGAGATGGCCACCGGCGAGGGCAAGACCCTGGTGGCGACATTGGCGGCATACCTCGTCCATCTGACCGGACGGAAGATCCACGTGGTGACGGTCAACGATTACTTAGCCAAACGAGACGCCGAATGGATGGCGCCGGTCTATGAATCTCTGGGATTGACGGTCGGAGCGATTCAGGCGGACATGGACAGCGCCGGCGAAGAAAGAAAAGCCCAGTACGGCCGCGATATTACCTACGGTACAAACAATGAGTTCGGGTTCGATTATCTTCGCGACAACATGAAGACATCGCTCGAACAGATGGTACAGGGCTCGCTGGAATATGCCGTGATCGACGAGGTCGACTCGATTCTTATCGACGAGGCCAGGACACCTTTGATCATCTCGGGCCCGGCTTTCGATGATGTCACCAGATACGGCAAGGCCGACCAGGTGGCGAAGAAGCTGATCGGCCTTCAGAGCAGCTATGATCGCACGAAAAAGCAAATTGACTCGGCCGAACGAGCCATTGCAAATGCTCAGGGTGAGTTGTCCGAAGCAAAGAAGGACAAGGACAGCAAGCGGATCGAGAATGCTCAGAAGGCGATTCAGAAAAGCCAGGCCGAGCGTGAAGCGGCGGAGGCATCGCTGGCGCAAGCCACACAGTACTATGAAGTCGAACACGATAGAAAAGCGGTGCATCTGACGCACGAAGGTGTCGGCGCGGCCCAGGATATAGCGGGCGTTGGTTCGTTCTTCACCGGCTCGAACATGGAATGGCCCCACCTTCTGGAGCAGAGCCTGCGAGCGCATGTTACGTTTGAGCGGGAAAAGGACTACGTCGTCATGGACGGCAAGGTCATCATTGTCGATGAGTTTACCGGGCGGCTGATGCACGGCCGACAATGGTCCGACGGATTGCATCAGGCGGTCGAGGCAAAGGAAGGCGTCAAGGTAAAGGAAGAAAGCCAGACGCTGGCGACTATCACGCTGCAGAACTTTTTCAAACTCTATGACCAGATAGCGGGAATGACAGGTACAGCGGTAACCGAAGCCGAAGAATTCATGAACATCTACAAGCTGGAAGTTATCGCAATGCCCACCAATGAGCCCTGCATCAGGGACGACCGGGAAGACGTAATATACAAATCGCTTGGCGAAAAGTTCGATGCGATAGTGGAAGAGATCCACGAAGTGAGCATGGCCGGCAGGCCGTTGCTTATCGGTACGATCAGCATTGAAAAGAGCGAGGCTCTTTCAGCGGCCCTGCATAAGAGATTCGACCTCGACCATGAGGTCCTCAACGCCAAGCAGCACGCGAGGGAGGCAGACATTGTTGCCAAGGCCGGTTATCAGCACAAGGCCCGGGACGGTTCAATGCGCGGCAATGTCACCATCGCCACCAACATGGCCGGCCGCGGTACGGATATCAAGCTCGGCGAAGGCGTCGCCCAAATCGGCGGCTTGCACATACTCGGCACCGAACGGCACGAGGCAAGGAGAATCGACAACCAGCTCCGAGGCCGGTCCGGCCGGCAGGGCGATAAGGGCTCCAGCCAGTTCTTCTTGAGCTTCGACGATGATCTGATGCGAATCTTTGCCCCGGAATGGACCGTCAAGGCACTTTCCTGGATCGGATGGGAAGAAGGCCAGCCGATCTATCACAAGAGAATAAGCAAAGGCATAGAAAAGGCGCAGAAGAAGGTCGAGGAGCGAAACTTCGACGTGCGCAAGAGTCTGCTCGAATATGACGAGGTGATGGATTATCAACGGAAGATCTTCTATTCGCGCAGGCGCCAGATTCTGGCCGGACTCAAGCTCAAGAACGTCATCAGCGAGATGATCGAGGGGGCTATCGAAAAGAATTGCGAGACGATACTCGACAAGGAGTACCCCGCCAAGTGCGTCATCGAATGGGCGAGAACAAATTTCGGAGCAGATCTCAAGCCGTCGGACATCGCCGACGCGAAGGTTCAGGATATCGAAGAAATCATCAAGCAGCAGGCAAAGGGCGATGCCGAGAACAACATATCGCTTTCGTTGGGAGAGTATTTCGAGGACTACAGTGACCCGAACACGTGGGATATCTCGGGTCTGTGTAAATGGGCCATGAGCGCTTTTCGAGTCAGTCTGAGCCCGAGCAAAGTCAAGCATCAGTCACCGGACGAGATCCAGGAGCAATTGACTCTGGCTGCCGCCGAGCAGATCGACAAGAAGGACTGTTCGCAGCTGGTCGAGTTTCTCAAAGAAGATTTTGCCGTTCGGACATTTGCCGACTGGGCGCGCGCGAAATTCGACATAAGACTCGACGTCACCGAGTTGAAGGACCTCAAAGCATCTCAAATCCGTCAGCTGCTTTGCAAACAGACGGCAGCGAGGTACAAACAACGGGAAATTGAATATCCCGTCGAGTTTGCGATGAACATGGTCTACGGCCCGCAGGGAGCCAACGTCTATGCCTTTGAGACACTTGTCGAATGGGCCAACAGGAAATACAATGCCGGCCTGTCGGTGGAAAAGATACAAGATGCAAAGCCTCGTGCACTGCACGATAAACTGCTTGAACTGAGCCGGAGCTTCAACGACGGCGAACTGGAACAAGAGCTTTCTGACAGAATCGCCCGCTCAAACACGGCCGAACTGGTCAGCTGGGCCAACGAAAGATTCGGCGCCTCTTTGGCCGAAGGTGATCTGTCCGGCGAGGGATCGGAAGTCAAAGAGAAGTTGTCCGAGGTGGCAGCCGAGTTCCTGCGATCCGAGCTGACCGACCTTGAAAAATACGTTCTGCTCCAGGTTTATGACAGCACCTGGAAGGACCATCTCTATTCGATGGACCATCTAAAGAGCAGTATTTGGATGCGAGGCTTGGCAGAGAAAGATCCCAAGATCGAATACAAACGCGAAGGTTCGCGAATGTTCGAGGAAATGCTCGACGCCATCGAGGACCGCGTTACGGACATAATTTTCAGGATTCGTCTCGAAGCCGGCGCCCGCAGCAGAAATGTCTGGAACGTTAGCCAGACTTCGCACGATGAGGTCGGTCAATTCGCGATGGCCGAGCAGCAGCGAGCCGCCGCCCAGGCGCCGCAGGGCGAGGTGAAGGTAAAACAGATCAAACTCGAAACGCCCAAGGTCGGGCGCAACGAGCCATGTCCCTGCGGCAGCGGGAAGAAATACAAAAAATGCTGCGGGAAGGAGGCCTAGTACTCTGTAACATTTGCTGTGCTTGCTTGTCATTGCGCGGGCTGCTCTGGAGGCAGCGGCAATCCGCCTTCGGCGGATTGCTTCCCCTTCGACTCCGCTCAGGGCTGGCGGCTTGTTCTGCTCGCAATGACACCCATCACTTCAGGCATTACGGACTACTGGACTCATCTTTGTGGATATAGAAGTATTGGAAAAACAAGTGAAAGGAGAAGAGCTATGAAGAGGTCTAAGAGTGTGCAACGGTTGAGTACGTCTTATCCCGGTATCTGGGTCGGTGTAGTCTGCCTGGCGGTGTCATTGTTGGTCGCAGCAAGTGGTGCCGAGGATTGGCCGCATTATCTAGGTCCCGACTTTGATCTCAAGCCCGGCGTAACGCAATTCAATGCGAAATCCGCTACGAAGCTGTGGGATGCAAAGGTTGGGATTGGCATGTGTTCGGTGACCATCTCCGACGGTTTGCTCTATACGATGGGCAATGACGCCAACGAAGATAAGAGCAAGGCGAAGGATACTGTCTACTGCCTGGACGCCAGGACGGGCGCCGAGCAGTGGACGTTCGACTATCAATGCGTTCTCAAACCGAACCTCCATCCGGGTGGTCCCAGCTCGACCCCTACCGTCCACCAGGGCAAAGTCTATACGATCAGTAAGGAGGGACACATCTTCTGTCTCGATGCAAGAACCGGCAAGCAAGTATGGCGGGCCTCGGCAGAGCAGTACCAGGTGAGAAGGGCCTGGTGGGGCTTCGCGGCTTCGCCAACCATCATCGGAGATGTTGTCGTTTACAATGTGGGGGACAAAGGGTTGGCCCTGAACAAGAACACGGGCGACGTCCTCTGGAAGAGTAGCGAGAACGTCGTCGGCTACGCTACGCCGAAGCCTCTGCCGGCCGCCATGTTCGGCCGTCCCGCCGTGGCTCTGCTCACAAATCGAGAGTTCCTTGTTCTTGATCCGGCGACGGGCAGGTCCGTGGCGACCTACAAGAAGACGTGGCAGGAGAAATCGAATTGCAACGGCACAACTCCCTATATTTACAAGGGTCGGATATATCTCGTTCACAGCGCGCACGGCTTGAGCCGCCTGTCGCTGGACGGCAACGTGTTCAAGCAGGATTGGTTGTCAACCGACGCCAAGTTTCCGAACGAGTGGTTCGCCTTTAACACGCACGTTATCCACGACGGCAACATCTATTTCCTTACCAAGGACCGCAGCCCCGGCGGGACGGGATTGGCCTGCGTCGACGCCGAGACAGGCAAACGCAAGGCGTTCGATGACAAGTATGCCTTTGGGAACCTGCTCGGTGTGGGCGACAAGATGATCATGCTCAGCGAGGAGGGCGAGCTGATCTGGGGTGATCTGGGCGAAGCGTCTTTCAAAGAGACCCACCGGCAGAAGATCCTGGAGGGTCTTTGCTGGTCGAAGCCCGTTCTTCTCGGAGACCTGCTCTACGCTCGCGACGCCGAAGGGACCGTAGTCTGCCTGGAACTCAAGTAGGCTGGCAGCCGCAGGTCGTCCGATATCATAATCCATGGAGGTCTCGGCACCGAACTTCTCGGTTGTGGGCCGATGTAGTGCCGGCGAGAACTGTTGAGCTCTTGTGAGACAGCACTTGTCGGAAATGGCTCATCGTAAGGAGGTAGGGGGCATGCTCCGCGAAAAGTTCAGAGATTTCGACCGCAGAGCCGATGATTAGGTAATGGGGACCGTTTTTTCCCGAAACCCCTGATATTGGCTGACGAGAGAAAGGTAGATGGCAGAGAGGCGAACAAAGTGGAGGCTTTTGTCTCTGATTATTATAGCCGCGGCGCTTGTTGGGGCGGCCTATTTGGGCCGAACGCCCTACAAGGCGGTTGCGACGATACACGAACTTTTGGCCGAGAACAAGAATCTCAAGCAGGCGATCACCAACCTTACGGGTGAGGACCAGATAGGCTACGCCAAAGTCATCGATCAGGGATTCAGAGACGGCGAGCTTTTTACAACTATAAAATTCGTCGAGACCGCCCGAGGCGACAAGCTGACGAGCATCTTGGAGAAACAGTACACAATCTCCGGCGATGTCGTTCACTTTGACGCCTTGATCGTGAAGTTCGGCAGCAAGATGGTCACCGACGGCCGGGCCAAGGCACTGTACCTGTGGAGAAGGGTCTACGGCGAGAAGATGTCGCCGGCCGAGGGCTTTGCCATTGAGCAGCCGGGAGCAGAACCTAAAAGATACAAAGATCTGCTCCAATCGCTGCCGATAGAGGACAGGCACATGTTCTGGTCGAATATCTGGGACCTGGCAAACGATACTCAGAAGCTGGCCGCATACGACATCGAGGCGATCTATGGCAACGCCGTTTACGGCAAGCTCACAAAAGGGCTCATATACGTATTCAAGATCAGTAGTGCGGGCCAGGTTTATCCTGAAGTCGTTCCCGACATATAGCAGGCGACCTTTGTTCTCTGCACCGGCTGCCGCTCGAGTCCGACCTGCCACTTCAAGCCTTTGACATATTCCCCTGATCCAACTGGGCTATGGTTCTTGATTGACGCTGGCGGGAGTGTTGGTTATTGTAGAAGCTTTAAGTCTGATTTGTAATGTAAGGGATCTTGGAGAATGAACAAAAGCTCCGGCTTCGACATTGCCGTGGTGGGCGGCGGTATTGTAGGTCTGGCTTCCGCCTATAAGCTGATGCTGGCCCATGCTGATATCAGCATCGCTGTGCTGGAAAAGGAGGACCGCGTAGCTGCACATCAGACCGGCCGCAACTCAGGTGTCATTCACTCTGGACTGTATTACCAGCCGGGCTCGAACAAGGCCAAGACCTGCGCCGAAGGACGCAAGGAACTGCTGGCTTTTGCCAAAAGATACAGGGTACCTTACGACATCTGCGGAAAGATAGTCGTCGCCACGCAGGAAAAGGAGCGGCCGAACCTTGAGAAGATACTCCAGAACGGCCTTGAGAATGAAATAGAAGGGCTCGAAGAAATCGACTCCCACCGGATCAAGGAGATAGAACCGGCCTGCGAGGGTGTCGCAGCGATATGGGTCCCAAGCACAGGGATAATTGATTTTGGCAAAGTCGCAGAGAAATTGGCGGATCTCGTAGCCAAGAAGAACAAGAGCAACAGAGTCCTGACTTCGCACAAAGTGACGGGTCTTGACAGGCACGATTTCTACACTGAAGTCCGGACGACCCAGGGCTCGATAGCCGCCAAGTACATTATCAATTGTGCGGGCCTTCAATGTGATAGAGTCGCAATGATGGACAATGTCGAGCCTGATATGAAAATAGTCCCCTTTCGCGGAGACTACTATGAACTCACGGAAGAGGCGAAAGACAAGGTCAAGGGTTTGATATATCCCGTGCCCGACCCGGCCCTGCCTTTTCTTGGGGTCCATTTTACCCGGATGATTGCCGGCGGGGTGGAATGTGGTCCGAATGCCGTCTTTTCTTTCAAGAGGGAAGGTTATGGCAAGACCGATTTTAACCTGAGCGATACTCTGGATGCCCTGTCTTATCCGGGGCTCTGGAGAATGTTCCTGAAATACTGGAAATCCGGGTTGGCCGAATACGCCAGGGCGTTCTCAAGAAAGCTGTTTCTTCGGCAATTGCAGAGACTGGTTCCTTCTCTGGTCGACAGCGACATCAGGCCCTGCCGGGCAGGAGTGAGGGCCCAGGCACTCGAGCGCAACGGCAAGCTGATCGATGATTTTAGGATAGAAAGACAAGCGAACTCAATTCACGTCTTGAACGCCCCGTCGCCGGCAGCCACGGCATCGCTTGCCATAGGCGACTATGTAAACGAAATGGCCACCAAGTATTTCAGGCTCGAAGATTAGAGTTTGACCCACAATCCCGTTTGTTACTTAAAGGTGCGGAACATGGTAGATTTGAAGGACAAAGACTACGTAGCTATAGTGCAGTGCCACATCGTAAAGGAACGTTGCCCCGGCTACAATTGCGAAAGGGCATTCAATGAGCGCACAGGCGGTTTTTCTGCTTACCCTAAAGACAAGGCATATCGCATGCTCAATCTCACGTGCGGCGGCTGCTGCGGCAGGGCGGTGCAACGCAAACTAAGCAACCTGACCCGGCGGATCAAGAAGGAGGAGCAAATAGGAAAGGACCGCATTGTCGTTCAATTGGCTTCATGTCTGACCAAAGACAACTTCCATTCTTCACCGTGTCCGCATCTTGACTATCTCAAAAGCCTGATAGCAAAACTCGGGCTGGATGTGTGCGAGGACACATTCATCAACGAGATGTCTGAGAAACGCCGCACCCAAGGTCTGTACAACGCCGGTAACCGATGAGCAAACATCAAACCGATACTCTGTTCGAGATGGAAAGAGCGGGCCCAGAGACTTTACGCGGGCACATTATTCGAGTGGCGTTTGAGTCGGCGGCGGATACGGAATTTGACTATCTTGTCGGCGATCAGATGTGGCCTGTCCGGGCCGGCCAGAGAGTTGAGGTTCCCTTCGGGAGAAATAACAGACTGCAAAAGGGTTTCTGTGTTGAAGCGGATATCGGCGCCGAAGAGGCGTTCGGAAGCTCAGAGCGAGGCATCCGGCTCAAGGCGGTCTCGCGCGTCGTTGACAAAGAGCCGTTAGTGGATTTTGAGCTGATGGCATTGGCCCGGTGGATTGGCAGTTACTACGTTTGCCCGCTCGGGCAGGTCCTGGCTGCAATTGTACCGGCGGCGGTGAAGAAAGGGGCCGGTGTTAAGACGCAGAAGTACGTTTATCTGATGATCGGCCTTGCCGACAGCGAAGGGATCATCACCGAATTAAGGGGCAAGAAGCAGAAACAGATTGTAGCCTTCCTTCGCCAGCGAAAGGCATTTGGGCCTGATTCGGCTCTGGAATTGCAGGCCGTCCTGGAAACGGCAGATTGTGGCGCCGAACCGTTGAAGAGACTCGTCGAGCGGGAGATTGTCAGGGTCGGCCAAAAGACGGTATTGAAGTCTCTGCCCGCTATCCCGAAGGCAATCACAATGGGAACCCAGCCGCAGATAGTCCTCAATGCCGACCAGCGCGACGCGCTGGAGTCGATCAAGGCTCAGATAGATCGCGCTGGAGTCGATCAAGGCTCAGATAGATTCAGGCCAGTTCGGCGTCTCACTGGTTCACGGCGTAACCGACAGCGGCAAGACCGAACTTTATATCAGGGCCATCCGTCAGGTGTTGCAGAAGGGCCGCAGTGCCATCGTGCTTCTACCTGAAATTGCTCTGACGGCCCAGACCGTTCAGAGATTCAATGAGCGCTTCGAGAATATCGCCGTAATGCATTCGGGTCTGACCGCCGCGCAGCGAAATGTCCAGTGGCAGAAGATAAGATCGGGCGCCGCTGATGTCGTGATTGGCGCCCGGTCCGCAGTTTTCGCGCCGCTGTCGAACCTGGGTCTGATCGTCGTCGACGAAGAGCACGAGCCCAGCTACAAACAGGATACCGCCCCGCGGTACAACGGCAGAGACGTGGCGATCAAGAGGGCACAGTTGGCCGGTGCTCATTGCGTTCTGGGCAGCGCGACTCCGTCATTGGAAATGCTGTCCAACTGCCGGAGCAAGAAGCACTTTAGCCTGCTGCATCTGCCAAAGAGGGTGATGGACCTGCCGATGCCCCGGATAAGACTTGTCGATTTGGCCCAGACGCCAATGACACAAAAGGGCATGAGTCTGCTGAGCGAGCCTCTGAGTCGGCATTTGAAAGAAACCCTGGCCCGGAAGGAACAGGCAATCCTGCTCTTGAACCGACGCGGCTACAGTAGTTTTGTGTTTTGCCCATCCTGCAAGCACACGCTGCACTGCCGCAACTGCGATGTGACACTGACATTCCACAAATCGAAAAAGACTCGCTACGAGCGGATGCGAACGATCACCGGAAAGCACATGAATTATGGCTATGCGATCTGCCATTACTGCCTTGCTCAAACACTCGTGCCTGAGAAGTGCCCTCTTTGCGGCAAGGGATTCGCGATGATCGGGCTTGGCTCGCAGCGGCTCGAAGAGGAGCTGGCCAAAAAGTTCCCTGATGCCCGTGTGTCGCGAATTGACAGCGATTCGATGGCGGGCAAGGACTATTACCGGTTGCTGGGAGATTTCGGCGCCGGCCGAATTGACATCCTGGCGGGCACGCAAATGCTGGCCAAGGGGCTGCATTTTCCGAATGTGACGCTGGTCGGGATTATCAGTGCAGATACGTGCCTCTATCTGCCGGATTTCAGGGCTAACGAGCGGACTTTCCAGCTTATTTCGCAGGTGGCCGGCCGGGCCGGACGCTCAGCGAAGAAGGGCACTGTTTTCGTCCAGACATTTTTGGCCAGCCAGCCGGCTATACGATTTGCCGTCGCCGGCGACTTTGACGGTTTTGTCAGGCAGGAGCTCAGACATCGCGAGGCCTGCAATCTGCCGCCGTTCTGGCGGTTGGCTGTTATCGTAATGCGCGACATGAAGTTTGACAAGCTTGAAGCGGCCAGCCGGCAGATGCGCCAGAGGCTGGACGCTATTGTCGGGCGACAAAGACTTGAGGCTACCGTTCGCGGGCCCATTCCGGCGGTGATCAGCCGCCTGCGGCGCTTCCACCGGATGCAGTTAATCGTACAGGCGCCGCAGGCAGCAACTATACAGCGGTTGTTTGCCGCGCTGCGGGCCGAGCGACCTATTCGCCCGGCGGTCAAAACTGCGATAGATGTCGACCCGGTGAATTTATTATAGTCTGCAGTCTGGCGCCGGATTTGGCATATTCGCCAAGTTGATTGGCCGGGGAGTGGCTCAGTTTGGCCAGAGCGTCCCTTAGGGAAGTTCGCCAGTTCTGAAATCCTCCGTCCGCTCGCATGAATTTCGCAGAAATAGCTTGATTGTAGTCCCAGAATTACTATAGTGAAGCCATGAGTCTAACTCTCGGGGAGTAGCTCAGTTTGGCCAGAGCGCTGCGTTCGGGACGCAGAGGTCGCAAGTTCAAATCTTGTCTCCCCGATTCAATCGCCTCGAGTTTCAAACGGGGCACTTGCGGTCTTGTCGTCTATGAAACCGTAATACCTTGCCCGCCAATAGGCATCGATAAAGGATGCACCGCCCAACTCGCGGCGTGTATTCTTCTCGAACTGCAGCCAGAGGTTGCCGTCCTGCCAGGTTTGGCCTCCGTCTTTTGAAATGTACAGCCCTGCCGGTGTGCCGGCAAAAATCCAATCGGAATAACTCGAAACGAAAAGCGATCTGACAAGTGGAATATTGAAACCTCCTTCGGACGTCTTCCACCCGGCTCCGCTTTTGACTGAGACGCCGCGATCGGCCGCTGCGTAGAACCTGCCGCTTTCCTTAGCGTCCGCAACGAGATGATTCAATTCCGATCGCACCCCCAATTGTACAAGTCCGATCATACCCTTGTCTCTGAGCACCTGAAAGATCTCCGACATGCCGTTTGACCATGTCCTGCCGGCGTCTCGACTTTCCTGCAAAATCGAAAGCGGGCCAAGTGCCCCATATCCTGATTTGAATCCGACCCATATTCGCTCGGGATCCTTCGGGTCCGCCGCGAGCCAGGGATATGTTTGAGCATACTCGCCGAGTCCAAAATCACTTGCCCTCGTCCACTCCTGCTGGTCCAGGCGGCGCGTGAAGAGTCTCCTTTCAGAAATGGCATAAAGCCTTGGCACCGACCCGTGAGCAATGACGAATTTCGGCGTGCCGAGCACCGGCAGTTCTGCCGTCAGCTTCTCCCAGGACTGTCCGAGATATTCGGCGCCGTAGTCGCGCGAGCGGTAAACGTTCTTGTTCGTGATCGCATATATGATGCTAAAGTCCTCAGGCGAGATTTCGATGTCCACTGGCGTCTCGCCATCAAGCGGTATGGGCATCTTTTGCCAGGAGCTTCCTGCCGTTGTTGTTAGATAGAAGCCGTCATCACATGCCGTCATCAAGATTCGCGATCTTTCGCCAACGACGACTTTCCTGGCCGGTGAATGGAGGCTCTGATCGATCGGGCGCCAGTTCTGCCATGTGGTCGCGCCGTCTCGTGACTGATACAGTCCGCCTTCGGCGCCGACAGCAAAGATGACCATCGCATCTTCTGGCGAAACGGCCACATCGACCACAGTTCGACTGTGCCAGCCGTCCGGACGAAGCACATTGGCCTTCCAGATGTACTCGTTGTCCCACGCCGCAAGGTAGGTGGGATACGGGGGCTTTAGATCCGGGTTCAGGCTGTTCATTTGCGGCTTTATGGTCATATCGGTCGGGAAAGTCTGCAATGTGAAAAGCGCTTCTTTAAGGGCCTTCTCCCTCCCGGGTGCATCGGGAGCAATCGCGCAATAGATATAGGTGAACAGACTTTGGGCATCGTCCGTGTGATTCTTCCACAGGCCGTCAGCAACCTTTCGGAACGCCCCGAGCAGTTCGGTATCAGTCTCGATTCGCAAAAGCACGTCAAGGTGACAGAATACATGTTCGGCATCGTCGAAGTTCTTGCCTGTGTTGAATACTGCCAAGTCGCGAACACCGTACTGGTTGATCAGTTCGTCATAGACCTTCCTGAACTTACCTTTCCCCGTCGCAT
>LJTR01000047.1 GCA_001303465.1 Phycisphaerae bacterium SG8_4 | reverse complement strand
GTGCTCTGAAATTGGAGGCCCCGCTCAGTGTCGAGGCTGCCTGCACGCTGGTCAACAATGAAACATATCCGGTTGCCTCGCGGGTGACCTATCAATTTGGCGCCCGCGGCGATATGCCCCCAGTTAAGATGCACTGGTACGACGGCGGGATGAGGCCGCCGCGCCCCGATGAGCTGGGCGAAGGCCAGCAATTCGGCGACAACGGCACACTGTTTGTCGGTGACGATGGAAAGATGCTGGGATATACGGTGATACCGGAATCGAGGAGGAGAGAATTCGGCAAACCACCGAAAGTGCTCGAGCGCTCGCCGGGCCACCACCAGGAATGGATCGAAGCCTGCAAGGGCGGCAAACCGGCCGGCTCCAATTTCGATCATGCCGGGCCGTTAGCTGAAGCAGTGTTGTTGGGCAACGTCGCCTTGAGGGCCGACCTCAAGAGTAAGCTCACCCGCACCAGACTGCATTGGGACAGCGAGAAGTTCGAGTTCACCAACATGCCCGAAGCGAACCAATATCTGCGGCGCGACTATCGCGAAGGCTGGAGCTTGTGATTGACTATTGACTATTGTCTATTGACTATTTGAGTTTGAAAGAGGAACATTTCAATGGGAAAGAAGAAAGAGCCGGGCGAGAGACTTGACGTCAGGATGTCGCGGCGTGACTTTATGAGTGCTGCAGCGGCATCGATTGCGTTTACGGTTGTGCCGCGTCACGTTCTCGGCGGAGGCGGCGTCACCGCGCCGAGCGACAAGCTCAACGTTGCCTGCATAGGCGTCGGAGGAATGGGCGCAAGCGATGTGAGCCAGATGAGCGGCGAGAACATAGTTGCGTTGTGCGATGTGGATTGGAATCACGCTGCCAAGACCTTCGAACAACATCCGAATGCGAAGAAGTACCGAGATTTCCGCAAGATGCTGGATGCCGAAGGCGATCGTCTTGACGCCGTCACGGTGTCGACTCCGGACCACATTCACGCCGTCGCTGCCATGGCGGCCATCAAGCGGGGCAAGCACGTCTATTGCCAAAAGCCCCTGGCGCACGACATCTATGAGGTTCGCAGGCTTACCGAGGCCGCCCGCGAGCACAAGGTGATGACGCAGATGGGCATCCAGATTCACGCCGAACCCGCCGTCAAGCGCGTGGCCGAGATCATAAAGTCCGGGCTGATCGGCAAGGTGCGCAAGGTGGACATCTTCAGCAACAAGAACTGGGGCGGCGGCACCAGGCCCACCGAGTCGATGCCGGTGCCCGAAACTCTCGACTGGGATCTGTGGCTCGGCCCGGCCCCGTGGAGGCCCTACCACAAGACATATCTGCCCGGCCAGTGGCGCCGCTGGTGGGATTTCGGCACCGGAACCCTCGGCGACATGGGCTGTCACATAATTGATCCGGTTTTCTGGGCGCTCGATCTGGGTTATCCGATCAGCGTCGAGGCTAATCCTGACAGGTTCACCGACGAGACTTATCCGACGGCCACTTCCGTTCGATGGGAGTTTCCCGCGCGAGGCGATCTGCCGCCCGTTACGGTTACCTGGTACGACGGCAACCGAAGACCGTTTTTGCCCCGGGAGTCCGAGCCGCAGCGCAAGCTGCCCGGTCAGGGCGGGTTGTACTACGGCGAGAAGGGTACCTTACTCGCGCCGCACATGGGCAACCCACGTCTTGTCCCCGAAGAGAGGATGAAAGGTTTCAAGATGCCCGAGCCCTTCCTGGGCAGAGGTGTAAATCATTACCAGCAGTGGATTAATGCGTGCAAGGGCGGTCCCAAGCCGTCGGCCGACTTTGACTATTCCGGTCCGCTGAGCGAGACGATTCTCTTTGGAAACGTGGCCGCTCGCGCAGGTAGAAGGCTGTTCTGGGACGGCCCGAGCCTCAATATCACCAATCTACCCGAGGCAAGTGAATACCTAAGACGCGAATATCGCGAGGGCTGGACCTTGTAAAGTGCTCCCGATTCAAAATTCCCGTTCTTGTGCGGGTAAGTGGCATCGGAATAACAGGTTATGGTTTGCTCGCGGGAATTCATTACCCTTCAAGGGTATAGTATACCATTATTGGCCAAACCAACGTCTTATATAGTAGGAGACAATGAAATGAAAAAGACAGTAAAACTAGGTATCAGCTTTCTGGTGTTTGTTTTGTGCGTTTGCTGTTTGCCCAAGGCAAGCTCAGCGGCCCCGGAAGACTGGAAACTCGGCATGCAGGCGTACAGTTTCAATCGATTCACGTTTTCTGAGGCCGTGGAAAAGAACAAGGCGCTGGGCATGCGATACATCGAGTGTTATCCGGGCCAGACGCTGAGCAAGGAAAAGCCCGACGTCAAGACCGATCACAACATGTCTTCGGCGGACAGGCAGGCGATGAAGAGGATGCTGCAGCAGGCCGAGGTCAAGCTCATGAACTACGGCGTGGTGGGCCTGCCCAACAACGAGGCCGAGTGCCGGAAGGTCTTCGAGTTCGCCAAGGAAATGGGAATCGAGACGATCGTTTCCGAGCCGCCGGAAGATGCCTTCGATCTGATTGACAGGCTCTGCGACGAGTACAGGATCAGCGTCGCGCTGCACAATCATCCGAAACCTTCGTATTACTGGGACCCTGACACGGTCTTGAGACTCTGTGAGGGCCGCAGCAAGTGGATCGGGGCGTGCGCCGATACAGGCCATTGGACGCGCTCCGGCGTTGATCCGCTCGAGGCCATCAAGAAGCTCGGGAGGGCCAACCGCATCATCAGCCTGCACTTCAAGGACCTCAACGAGTTCGGCGTGCGCGATGCACACGACGTTCCGTGGGGCACCGGCGTCAGCCAGGCCGCGGCTATTCTTGCCGAGCTCGACCGTCAGAACTTCAAAGGCGTGTTCTCGATAGAGTACGAGCACAACTGGCTCAATTCGATGCCCGAGATCAAGAAATGCGTGGCGTTCTTTAGAAAGACCCAGGCCGAGCTAAGCGATGTCGGATACAAGGACCTCTTCAACACGAATCTCTCGGACACCATAATGGAAGCCGGTTCCTGGGCTTTTGACGCCGATGGCGTCCTGGCGCCCACACCGAGCGGCCACGGCACCATCTGGACGAAGGAGCGTTACGGCAACTTCATACTCGAACTCGACTACAAAGTCCCCGAACGGGGCAACAGCGGCGTCTTTATCCGAGGCGCTGATCTGAGCAATTGGATCCACACCACGATTGAAATTCAGATTCACGCCACCACCGACGGAACGAAGCACGGCCAAAACGGTGCCGTATACGATTGTCTTTCGCCCTCGAAAGATGCCAGCAAGAAGCCGGGCGAGTGGAACCACTATGTCATCACCTGTCTGGACAATATGATTTACGTCAATCTCAACGGTGAAGATATAATCGACATGGATATGGACTTCTGGACCGAGGCTGGCAGGAATCCGGGTCCTCCGGTCGCTGCGGGAACCCGAAACAAGTTCCGCTACGCCTACAAAGATATGGCTCGTGAAGGACATATTGGTTTCCAGTATCACGGCAATCCCATCTGGTTTAAGAATCTCAAAATCAAGTCGTTTGACTAAAGGCTATCTACGATGAAATACACGCTAATCAATAACAGCAAGACCACAATGCGCCGCGGAAGTCTCTTCGCAATTGTGATGTTGGGAATGGCTTTGTTTGCAGCGCCGATGATGGACTTGCAGCAGACCGCACTTGCGGGCGCTTCGGATTCATCCGAAGAGTGGATATCATTGTTTAACGGCAAGGATCTATCCGGCTGGGACGGCGACTCGCGCCTCTGGTCGGTCAAGGACGGCGTCATTCACGGCCAAACCACACCTGAAAAGCCCGCTCGCGGCAATACCTTTCTGATCTGGCGCGACGGCAAACTCGAGGACTTCGAGCTTCGTCTGAGATTCCGCATCGAGAACGGCAACTCCGGCGTCCAGTACCGCAGCAAGGAGGTCGACAAGTGGGTCGTCAGCGGCTATCAGGCCGAGGTTGAGAACAATCCCGGCAAGGTCGGATTCCTTTACCACGAGAGGGGCCGGGGCTGGCTGGTCAACGTAGGCGATTTCATGGTCATCGACGCCGAGGGCAAGAAGGAAGTTGTCAGCAAAGTCTCGGATGTCGATGAGCTTGTCAAGGCCGGCTACTACGAGGAAAAGGGCTGGAACGAATACAGGATCATCGCCCAGGGTAACCACATCGTGCATTACCTCAACGGTTACCAGACGGCCGAATTGATCGACAACGACAGGGTAACCGACCCGGACGATTCCCGCGACACTGAGGGCGCCGCACGGGAAGGTCTTCTGGCACTTCAGATTCACCAGGGCCCGCCGATGGTTGTCCAGTTCAAGGACATCAGAATCAGGAACCTGGAGCCGAAATATGACGACGCAGTCTTGCTCTTCGACGGCAAGAGTCTGGACGATTGGCACGTCAAAGGCGAGTCAAGCAAGAGCAAATGGGCGGTCGGCAAGGCGAAAATGTCGCAGGAGAACCCCAATATGCTTCTCAACGAGGGCGGCAGCGGCGAAATGATCAACCTGGCCGCCAGGCACGGCGACAGCATCGACATATACTCCGACAGGAAGTTCGGCGACTGCCGGATCGAGCTGCAACTGATGGTGCCCAAGGGTTCCAATTCCGGCATCTACGTCATGGGCGAATATGAAATTCAGGTGCTGGATAGCTGGGGGCGGACTGGAAAGATGAGTGGCGGCGATATGGGTGCGGTTTACGGCGCCAGTCCGCCGAGCATCAACGCCAGCAGAAGGCCCGGCCAGTGGCAGAAGTACATCATTGATTTCAAGGCGCCCAGGTTCGACTCGGCCGGCAACAAGAGGCCGGGCGAGATGGGCAAGGCCAGGCTTCTGAGAGTGGAGCTTAACGACCAGTTGCTGCACGAGAACCTCGTAATGGATAAGGAAACGCCCGGCGGCGTTGAGAACAAAGAATCGCCGAGCGGTCCGCTTATGTTCCAGGGTAACCACGGGCCCGTGGCCTACCGCAATATCGTAGTGAAACCCGTGAAAAAGTAGCGGAAAACTCGCTTATCGTGTGCGACGGACGGGCACTGTAGAGAGCTTACATAGTGTTTGACAGTGCGTGGAAGTGGTGCTATATTGCACCTAAAAGTCGAATTGATGACCAAATTGTTAAACTTTTGGAGCTAATAGAAGAACTATGAACGATCAAGAGACCACTAAAGAGCTAAACAGACGCGGTTTCCTTCGCTCGACAGCAGCAGCGGGAGCGGGTATAGCGCTGGCGCCGATGGTTACGTCAAGAGCCGCCAGCGGCAAGCCGGATGATATCAACATTGCCCTGCTCGGCGCCGGGGCCGAGGGCCAGGTGCTGATGAACGCCATCTTGAAGATAAAGGATTCTGGCGTGCGTTTCAAGGCGGTCTGTGATATCTGGACGGCCTGGAATCAGAAACGCGTGGCGCGTACGCTCAAGGCCTATCGCCATCCTGTCAACACTTACGTGGACTACCAAGACATGCTCGCCAAGGAGAAAGACCTTGATGCGGTAATAGTCGCCACGCCCGACTTCTGGCACGCCCCGCACACCATAGCCTGTCTTGAGGCCGGGCTGCATGTGTATTGCGAGAAGGAGATGTCCAACACGCTCGAGGGCGCAAAGAAGATGCTGGAAACTGCCAAGAAGACCGGCAAACTGCTTCAGATCGGCCACCAGCGCCGCAGCAACCCTCGCTACAGGCACTGCTACGACAAGCTGATTGCCGGTGCGAAACTGTTGGGCAAGATAACCACCGTCAACGGCCAGTGGAACCGCAGCAAGGCAGCCTGCGAGGATCTGGGCTTCCCTAAGAACGCTCCTATTGACGAGGCGACGCTGAAGAAGTACGGATACGACTCGATGCAGCAATTCAGAAACTGGCGCTGGTACAAGGGACTTGGCGGCGGACCCATTGTCGATCTCGGTTCGCATCAGATCGATATCTATAGCTGGTTCCTCGGCACGCATCCCAAGGCTGTCATGGCCAGCGGCGGCGTCGACTACTGGAAGGGCCACGACTGGTATGACAACGTCATGGCTATCTATGAGTACGACCTCGGAGACCGGACCGTCCGCGCGTTTTATCAAACCATAACCACCAACAGCGCCAATGGGTATTACGAGACGTTCATGGGCGACGAAGGCACGCTCCAGATATCCGAGGCCTCGGGACGAGGCACCGTTTATCGTGAGGCGTGGGTCCCGGCAGAAAACTGGGAAAAGTGGACCAAGATGGGTTTCATCGCAGAGCCTGAGAAGGAAGAAGAAGAAGAGGCGAAACCTGCCGGCGATACCGTGCTGGACGTGCGTGAGACGCCGAAACCGCCGAGCTATGACATTCCGGTAACGATGGACGGCAAGGCGTATCATCAGCCGCACCTTGAGAACTTCTTCGATGCGATCCGCGGCAAGGCCGAACTCACGTGCCCCGGTCAAGTCGGCTACGAGACTGCCGTGAGTGTCTTGAAGGTTAACGAAGCGATAGCCGCCGGCAGGAAGCTCGAGTTCAACGCAGCGGACTTTGAAGTGTAAAGCGTTGTTTCACCTAACTGTTTCGTTCGACTACTGTTAATCCAGTTAAGAAATAAGGACCGAGCCTACATTGAAGAACGTACTAGTGTTGACTGCCTTTCTGTGTTTGCCGGCGTTATGCTTTTGTGCTGCCGCGGCGGAAACTGAGCAGAAGTTGCTGGGCGACGAGAGTGACGGCAGCAGGGCCCATCCGATCCACCAGATTCCTCTGATCGCCGAGGAAGGCGACCAGATCGGCCCAGACGACGATCCGCTTTTGCCGTTTTCGACCAAGCAGACCTGCGGCGGTGTCTGCCACAGCTACGACGTGATCGCAACCGGCTGGCATTTCAGTGCGGCCGACGCTAACGTTGCGCCGGGTCGGCCCGGTGAGCCCTGGATACTTGCGGACGGGCGCAGCGGAACTCAGATTCCGATCTCGCACCGCGCCTGGCCCGGCACATTCACGCCGAAGCAGGCGGGTCTATCCCACACGCTCTTTCTGAAAATCTTCGGCAGACACCTGCCCGGAGGCGGCGTTGGCGAGCTTGAACCAGAGAAGCCGGAAGATATCATGCGGACGTTCGTGTCGGGCAAGCTGGAGATCAACTGCCTGTCCTGTCACGACGGTGATCCCGGAAACAATCAGGCCGAGTACGATACCCAGCTCAAGCGTGAGAACTTCCGCTGGGCCGCTGCTGCGACGACGAGCTTTGCTACGGTGACAGGTTCGGCCAAGGACATGCCCGACACTTGGGATCCTATGATGCCCGAGCCGCTGAACGACCCCAAGAAGGTTCCGCCCGGCACAAAATACCGGCCCAACACGTTCGGTGAGAACAAGAATGTTCTGCTCAACGTCGTCCGCGAGACCCCGGCCAATCGGTGCTATTTCTGCCACTCGAATATGTATCTGACCGACGAGCACACCGAGAAGTGGACGGGCGACGAGGACATCCACATGACGGCGGGCCTTACGTGTGTCGATTGCCACCGAAACGGTACCGACCACGAAATCGTTCGCGGCTACGAAGGCGAGTCCGAGACATCGAAGAATCCGCTGGCGGCCACCACTTCCTGCCGGGGTTGTCACCTTCCCGGCGAGAGCGGCGAGGTTCCCGAAGCCGGTCGGTTGGGAGCGCCGGTGCCCGAGCACAAGGGACTGCCGCCAGTACATCTTGAGAAGCTGACCTGCACGGTTTGCCACAGCGGTCCATGGCCCGGCGATGAGACTATTCTCGTCAAGACTTCAAGAGCACACCGACTCGGGACCATCGGGGTCAACAAGTCCCATGAGGCTCTGCCGCATTTGGTCACGCCTGTCTACGCCACCGGGGGTGACGGCAAGATCGCGCCGCACAAGATGATTTGGCCTTCGTACTGGGCCGGCCTGACCGACGATGGTATTGTGCCGGTCGCTTTTGAGACAGTTATCTCTGTGGCCGGTGCCGCTCTTGCCGATGTGGAACGACCGGTATCCGGCGACTGGCCCGCCTTGACGATGGACAATATCGTCACGGGTCTCAAAGCGATCGCAGATTCGGTCGAGGGCAAGCCCGTCTACATAAGCGGCGGCAGCTTGTACGGATTTGACGATTCGGGCGATCTGTACGAAGAAAAAGAACATCCTGCGGCCAGGCCGTATATGTGGGCCATAGGCCACGATGTCCGGCCGGCGGCCCAGTCACTCGGCGCTCGCCGCTGCGAGGATTGTCACTCTCCCGGCGCGCCCTTCTTCTTCGGCAGGGTCGCAGTGGATTCGCCTGTTGCCGAGCGGGCCGGGGCCTTTGTGGAAATGAATCAGTTACACGAGGTCACCGGGCCTACTTACGTCGCAGTAAACAAGTTCTTCAAGTACATGATCATAATCGTCATGACCCTGTTGATTCTTCATATCATGGGTGACCTGTTCAGGCGCGTTATGAACAAGATTAGGGCCAAATAGGCCAGGGAGCGAAAGAAAGTAATGAGTAAGCCAAATGACGCCGGAGCCGCAGTGGGGCCGGAATATTTTCAGCGTTTTGGTCTTCAGTTCCGCATCCAGCATACTGTGCTGTTCCTGGGTACTCTGGGTCTCATTTTCACCGGAATACCGCTGTGGTGTCTGGGTAGGCCGGAGTATGGCTGGACTCAGAATGTCGTGAGTTTTTTCGGAAGCGTAGCGACAGTTCGCTGCGTTCATCGCACCTTTGCTGTCTCGCTCATACTGGTCTCGATCTACCATCTGTTGTACACTATCTTTACAAAAGAAGGGCGTCGCGAGTTCCTCGCCTTGCTGCCGAGCCCCAAGGACGTGGCAGATGTGATGCAGAACTCCCTGTACTTCCTCGGTTTGAGCAAGGCACGCCCGCGCTTCCGCAGGTATTCGTATATGGAGAAGTTCGACTACTGGGCGGTATACTGGGGCTGCGTCATCATAATCAGCACTGGTATGGTGCAGTGGTTCCCGGAGGCAACGGCCAAATACGTCCCCTGGCTGACTTACGAACTGGCGGCCGAAATTCATGCCGACGAGGCCATCCTGGCGACTCTGGCACTGTTCATCTGGCATTTCTACAATGTTCACTTCAATCCCTCTCGTTTTCCCGGTACTCTACTGTGGTGGCACGGCAGGATGTCCCGTGAGGAGATGCTGCACGAGCACCCGCTTGAGTACGAAAAGCTGATGTCCGAAAAGAAGTAGAGCGGTGCCGGTTTAGAGACAACTTGGCAGAATGGCACAAGTTGTCCACACGTCAGAAAAGACTTGCCAAACCACATTCCGGACAGTACTTTCTCTGCATGAGTACGAGCGTGACCAGCGACTTTGCCCACGTAAAAACTGCTGCAAAGGCAGAGAAGGAAAGGAGATTAAGCCATGGAGAAAGTGAATGTTGCCGTCGTGGGACTTGGCTTTGGAGCCGAGTTCATCCCCATCTATCAAAGACACCCTGACGCCGAATGTTATGCCATCTGTCAGAGGAACGAAGAACACCTCAACGAAATAGGCGACCAGTTCGGTATCGAAAGACGCTTCACGAAATTTGAAGACCTGCTGAGCATCGATGAGCTGGACGCGATCCATGTCGTTTCTCCGATCGCCGATCACGCCTGGATGTCCCTTGAATCCCTGAAGGCGGGCAAGCACACCTGCTGCACCGTCCCGATGGCCACCACCACCGAGGACTGTCTCGCGCTCGCCGAAGCCAGAAAGAAATCGGGCAAGGTGTACATGATGATGGAGACGGCCGTGTACAGCCGGGAGTTTCTCTACGCCAAGGAGCTTGTCGAATCGGGCAAGCTTGGCAAGATTCAATTCTTGCGCGGCTCGCACCAACAGAACATGGGCCTGCCCGGCTGGCCGGATTACTGGTATGGCTTTCCACCGATGCATTACGCGACGCACGCGGTCAGTCCCCTGTTGTGCCTTGCGAAGAAAAGAGCCGAATCGGTCGTCTGTCATGGCTCGGGCCGAATCCAGGAAGACTACATCGAAAAGTACGACTCGCCTTTTGCGGCCGAGACGGCGCTGATCAAGCTGGCTGATTCCGATCTGGCCTGCGAGGTGACGCGGTCGCTTTTCAATACGATCAGGCAGTACAGGGAGAGTTTCGACGTCTACGGAACTGAAATGTCATTCGAATGGGAACAGACCGCAGGCGAGGGCCCGGCGATTTACACGGGCTATGAGGACGTCGAGAGGATAGAGGTTCCCGACTATGGTCACCTGTTGCCAAAGGAGATTGCTCCATTTACAGGTCACGGTGTCTATGACGAAGAGCACGAGCACACGTCATTCATCCAGGGCAGCGGACACGGCGGTTCGCATCCGCACATGACGCACGAGTTCGTTCGCGCCATAGTTGAAGGCAGGCAGTCGGCAGTCGATGCCGCGACGGCTGCGAACTGGACCATGACGGGAATCTGCGCCCACGAATCGGCTATGAATGACGGCAAGAGAATTCAGATTCCGCAGACCGATTAGCCCTCTTGGCACGGTCTGCAAATTTCCGCTCGGCGAAACCAAAAAAACTGGTGGTCTTGACTGGCAACTGGTATATTGCAAAAAATCCGGTAAGGTGCCGGTAGCGCATATTCGAGGTAGTTATTTTTAGGAGATCGAATTATGAGTAATGGAACGTTACCAGATTATCTTAGCATGGCCAAACCCAACCCGCCTGGGAATCGGGCCGCTTGGTACAAGAACACGGCGCCCACATATGCCGGGATTATGCTGTGGTTTGTCTTCTGGCAGGATGTTCCAGGGGGAGGCGGGGCGACCGGCGGCGTGCTGTCACATGGGTTAGGGACTGCACTCTTAGGTCTGATCCTGGCGGCGTTGCTATGCCACTTCCTCTACTATCTGGTCCCCGCAATGCTCGGTATGAAGACGGGCCTGCCCCTCTACATCGTCGGTACCTCGACATACGGAGCTCAAGGTGGCTTCGTGATGCCCGGCTTCGTCATGGGCTTGCTGCAGTTCGGCTGGTTAGGCGTCAACTCTTGTTTCTCGGCGGCGTTCCTTGTCAAGCCGTTTTATCCGGATCTCGGCCTCCTGGAGGTCATCAGCACGCCTCCACACATTATCGTTGCAATTCTCTGGGCGGCGGCAGCGGCCTTCATGGGCTTGAAGGGAATCCAGTATGTAGCCAGAGTGGCCACATATCTTCCTCTGATCCCGTTGGGCATACTTGTCATATTGTTCTTCTGTACTGTCGGCGGGGTCGGCTCTTTTGAGCCCGCCCAGGTCGGAGCGACCGCTGAGGCCGAGGGTACCCTGACGGCCTTAGGTGTGATTCTGGTGCTTTTGACGTACGTGATAGGCTTCTTTGCAACAGCAGGCGCCGCTGGAACCGACTTCGGCATGAACAGTCGTGACGCCAAAGACGTGAGCATGGGTGGATTGGTCGGCATAAGCGGAGCGACCGTTTTCGCCGGAGGGCTCGCGCTGATAATTGTCGCAGGCGCATTCGGCTCGGGCAAGGCGACTGACGCATCCGTATTGAATCCCACCCAACTGATGGGCGCACTGATTGGCGCCAAGACAGGCGGCGTATTCATGTGGCTGCTGGCGCTGGCCGCCTTTCCGCCGGCGTGCTTCTCCTCATTCATTGCAGCCAACAGCTTTAAAACCACCTTGCCGAAAGTGAACCCGTTCATCACGGTAGGTATTGGCACAGCCGTCAGCATTCTCCTTGCCGTGACGGGCTGGGCAGCGGATGTGATGAGTGTTTTCGGCGTGATAGGTGCTTCCTTTGGCCCGGTATGCGGCGCGATGATGGTCGACTACGTGCTGGCCGGCAAGAAATGGGCCGGGCCCCGGGCTGGCTGGAACATGGCAGGCTGGGTCTCGTGGGTTGTCGGCTTCATTGTGGGCATGATGCCATTGGTGAACATGCCTCTCATTGGCAAGGTGAATGTCCCGGCGGCGCCCCTGGTGGCCTTCATTATCGGCGCTGTTCTCTACTTCGCCCTGGCCAAGGCCGGGATGGAATCGAAGGTCCTCGATATGCCCGCTGCTGCTCCTGAAGCTGCTCCGGGCGAAGAAAAGAGCGAGTGAGAAACCACGTTACTCGTGGGTGCTCTTTGCTCTTAAGAGTCAATGTAGACGGCAGGGGTCCGGAAGGATCCGGATCCCTGCCGTATGAAACTTCCCTTACCCGCACCGTTGCATTCATCCTATTCTGCGATCCCACCTGTTGGCGTGTCGCTCACCGCGTTGCAACGCCGAGGAACTCGACACCGCGCTTATCGCTGGTCCCAAGCAATTCCGGGGCGTCTGCCCAGCCACTGTCTTTAAGGAACTGGCCGAGTTTCTCAGGTTGTATGCTCCAGAGCCACGGTTCACCGGTGACCTTGAGAATCCACAGAACCAGGCCCGTCCAACGGCCGACATCGGGCCTACCATCGGCGCCGGTACCGATATACGTGAAGGCAATTCGGCTGCCAGGACCGACGATTGCCGCGCACTGTTTGAACAGGTCCCGGACCGCTTCGGCAGTCAGATACATCAGCAGCCCCTCTGCAACAATTACGGTCCGTTTTGCAGAGTCCCATGAGTCGTCGGCTTTCAGGACGTCCACAAGTTTTCGCTTGCCCAGATCCTCGCTGATAAGGTGAAGGTTATCCCGCGGACCCATTGTATCTATCCCCTTCGCCTTGAGACTGGCCGTGGCCGGGTGATCTATCTCGAAGAAATTCACATCGGCAAACTCCGGCGATAAGCGCCACCCAATCGTGTCATACCCTGCCCCCAGGACAAGGACCTGCCTGGCACCGCCGGCAATCCCTTGCCTCACCTGCCGCTCACAGAACGCCTTTCTGTGGGCAAAGGCCTCAAACTGACCTGGCATCATCCAGTCGAACGCCTTGTAAAGAGATACCATCCTTGGAGACCGTGACCATCGGACAGCAGTGGCACCAACTGCGCCGGAGGCGACTAGGAGCTCTGCAGTACTCTCAACAATCCCTGCCGGAAGGACTTTGTCCATCCCCGGTTTTGCTCCGAGAGTGACAATATTCAGAGCAACCTTTCGTGCTGTCTTGCTCGGAGTGTCTTTGCGCATAAAATACCCCTGCGAACAGAATGAGTCAAATCAGCTTTCGCGGAACCGTCCACGGGTTCACGATGAGCTGGATTTCTTGGTCGGGTTTTCTATCTGCTCCAAGCGGTCAGGACCTCCGCAAGCCATTCTCGCTCCGGCTCTCGCAAATGCTTGCCAATCTCAACGCGGTCTGCGCCGAGATCGAAAGTCAGCCGCTGTCTTTCGCCTTCGTTGGACAACCGTATTTCCCCAATTGTCTGTCGATCTGCTTTTATACGCTTTGGTTTCTTCATTAACACAATAGGGTTCCGAAAAGGGTTGTCTTTGGACGAGTACGAAAATGGATTCATAGGTTCAGTGCCAGGGAAGTGAGTCAAGTGATCCGTTGCTAGCGTCAACTGTTCGGCTTTCGGGGGCTGTAGCATCCTGTAAATCATCCACATGACCCAGATGCCGCCGACAGTCCATCCGCCGAGCCAGAAAATCAGGAAAAGGTCGTGTGCCCCCTTTTCACCGTAAATGAGCTGACGGATGACCATGATTTCACCGAAGGCCCATCCGCCCAGCCAGAATAACATGAAAAGAGCAGCACCGTAGCGCATGATTCCCCCAGTGGGATTTGGCCATGACAGGCGGATACCCTCGAACGATTGTTCAACCGTAATGTTGCTTCCTTCAGGCAGGTTCGGAATGTTAGTTTCAAGACCCAACATAATGTTCTGTAGTTTCCATATGATGACCAGGGAAGATCAGCCCGGCCGTGCTCCTGTGCCACATTGCACGTCACTTTCTAAGAGGATGCCATCAGTATCGCAATGATATGCTGAAACCGGGGTTTCTTCAAACGATATCTGTGCCTGCTGAATTGCTGAGACAAAAGTTTGTTGGGCAATCTCCCAATCTGTAATACAGTCCACAAAAGTATTGGCACAATCAACCCGGTCTCATACACTATTCGCTGGATCCGCATGATTGTTTTGTGTTCTCCCCCGAGGCGGGAGCAGTTTGAATGTCTTCTATCAGGAGGTCAATTATGAGAAAGTCAATTTATGGTTCGATTTCCAAAGTGCAGCTTGTGCTGGTGTTGATGACGGTTGTCTTTGCGGCCACTGCATCTGCGTCCAGGTCGCCGCTGGGCAGTGAGCGTGCCAGAGCTGCCAAGTCCGACAACACCGGCAAGCTGCGAATCATCGCCTTCGGTGCACACCCGGACGACTGCGAGATCAGGGCAGGAGGCGTCGCGGCCATGTGGGCCGCACAGGGCCATCACGTCAAGTTCGTCTCCACGACCAATGGCGATATCGGCCACTGGAAGATGGCCGGTGGGCCCCTGGCCAAGCGGCGCACCGAGGAAGTACAAAAGGCGGCCGAGATCCTGAACATCACCACGGAGGTACTGGACATCCACGATGGCGAGCTCATGCCGACGCTCGAAAACCGCAAGACCTTTGTAAGACTCATCCGCGATTGGAAGGCCGACATCGTACTGGGTCCTCGCACCAACGACTACCATCCGGACCATCGTTACACGGGGGTTCTCGTTCAGGATGCTGCGTACATGGTGATCTGCCCGTTCATCTGCCCGGATGTCCCGCACTTGAAAACCAATCCTGTTTTCCTGTACTACTCGGACCGCTTCCAGAAACCCAATCCGTTTGAACCGAGTCTGGTCGTCGCTATCGACGATGTTATCGAACAGAAGCTTGATTCAATGGT
>LJTR01000451.1 GCA_001303465.1 Phycisphaerae bacterium SG8_4 | reverse complement strand
CCGTTTCCGGTGGCCCCCCAGCCCTCGAGATCCCCGTTGGTGTTGAATTCCCACATGGGCCAGGGCACTGCCCAACTCGATGTAGCGATTGCCATGACACATACTGCTATAAGCCGTCTGTTGAAGTGTTCCATTTCTCGATCCTCCAAAACGCAACTGCTGCTTTCTTTCTCGGGAACTGCACTGCACAGACCCCGGCATGTTTGCCAAATCGATCCAAGACTCCAAACGTCTGGCTCCATAGATAATACTCCTGTCCGCGGCGGATCTTACGATACCACAATGATGCCAGTTTTGCAAGCGATTAGTGCCGATTCTAGGATAGCTTGGCGAAGGACCGAGTGTTTTCGCCATTGACAATGTTCTTTGCCTTTTCTATAGTCGCACGAGAGAATTTGAAAACCGCGCAAAGAGGTTACACAGATGGATAAGGTGCTTATCATAGTCGGTGAGGCAACCGAAACGGTGGATACGCTGTATCCCTACTATCGCTTGCAGGAGGACGGTTTTGAGCCTGTGGTGGCTGGGCCGGAGAAACGGCGGTATCACATGGTCATGCACGAGATTCCGCCGGACTGGGACGGGCATGTGACGCGTGAATGGGCCGGCTACACGCTCGAGGCGGACATTGCCTTCGCAGATGTCGACCCGGAAGAGTACATAGGGATCTTCTTTTCGGGCGGTCGTGCGCCGGAGTATATTCGCTACGACGAAGACCTCGTCCGAATTACCCGGCACTTCTTCGAAAAGAACAAACCGATCGCCTGCGTGTGTCATGGAGTAGAGATACCGGCTTACGCCGGGTGCGTCGAGGGCCGGAGGATGGCGACCGTGCCTAAATGCAAGTTCGATCTGGAGGTGTGTGGGGGGATCTTCGTGAACAAGGCCTGCGTGGTTGACGACAACCTCGTCAGCGGGCGGACGTATCACGACCACGGCTGCTACGTCGGCGTGTGGATCGAGATGCTGAAAGAGGCACGCGACAAGAGCAAGTGAACTTGAGTATAGAGGGGTTTGGACTAGGTTATCAGGATATCAGAGGATCAGGCAGTGGGTAGCAGGTCATCAGGATATCAGGTCCATCGAGGCGCCCGGCAAAGCAGCCGGACCATGCCTGATTTCCGGAGATCCTGATATCCTGCACCCTGATAACCAGGTACCCTGATACCCTTGTCTGTCTTTCAACACGGGACAGTGATAATGAGTCGACTTGATCAGAGAATTTCGCGGCGCGCCTTTGTCAAGAGTGCGGTGACAGCCGTCGCCGTGCCGTACTTTGTCAGCGCTTCGGTTCTCGGCAAGGGCTATCGGCAGGCGCCCAGCAAGCGACTAACGATGGGCCTTATCGGCCTCGGCAGCATGGGGATGCGGCACGTCAAGGGCTTTCTGCAGGAGGCCGATTGCCAGATCGTCGTGGTTTGTGACGTTGACGCTGCGCGCAGGCGGGATGCCGTCAGGGAGATAAACGGCCACTACGACAATGCCGACTGCGCCGCTTACAACGATTTTCGAGAACTGCTCGCGCGCGGCGACATCGACACGCTTTGCATATCCGTCCCCGATCATTGGCATGCGTCCATCGCGCTTGCAGGTATTCGCGCGGGCAAGGACATCTACGGCGAAAAACCATTGGCGCTGACGATAGCCCAGGGCCGGGCGATTGTCGACGAGGTGGATCGATACAATTGCATCTGGCAAACCGGCAGCTGGCAGCGCTCGACGGACCATTTTAGATTTGCCTGCGAGCTGGTCCGCAACGAGCGGATTGGTCCGTTGAAGAGAGTGGAGGTGGGTATCGGTCCGGGGTTCAAATCTCCGGGCGTCAAAGAGACGATGTATCGAATCGACCCACAGCCTGTCATGCCCGTCCCGGATGGACTTGACTACGAGATGTGGCTGGGTCCGGCGCCGTCGGCCCCGTATACTGAGAAACGCTGCCACTGGAACTTCCGCTGGATATTGGATTATTCCGGCGGACAGGTCACCGACTGGGGAGCCCATCATGTCGACATCGCGCATTGGGGCATGAACTGCGATGGTACCGGCCCGATCGAAGTTGCGGGAACAGGCGTGTTTCCCACCGACGGGCTGTGGGACGCCGCAGTGACTTATGATTTCGAGTGCAAATACGAAGGCGGCCTTATTATGCGCGTCGCCAGTAATAACTATTGTCGGCAGGGGGTAAGGTTCATCGGCGAAACAGGCTGGGTGCACGTGACACGGGGCGGTGTAACGACCGACCCACCGGAGCTGCGCAAAACCAGAATAGGCCCCGATGAAATACACCTGCCCAGACCGGCCGGCGACCACCGCCAGGGGCATCGGCGCGATTTCTTGGATTGCGTCAAGACGCGCAAGACACCGATAACGCCGGCTGAGATCGGTCACCGTTCCGCGACGGTCTGTCACCTTGGCAATATCGCGATGATCCTCGGGCGCAGGATTCGATGGGATCCCAAGCGCGAGCGGATCATAGACGATCCGGCGGCAAATCGAATGCTCGACCGCGCGATGCGCTCTCCGTGGCGCATCTGACGCCGGTTGCTGCAGAACAGGAGGAAGAACAATATGAATACACGTCGCGACTTTCTGAGAAACGCCGGATTAGGCGCAGCATCGCTTGTGGTTTCCTCGAGCACGGTCCTGGCCCGGAGATCCGCAGACCGGGCCTCCGGGAGTAGACCCAACATTGTGTTTCTGCTAGCCGACGATCTGGGCTTCAAAGATGCAGGTTTCTGTGGTGGCATGATCAAGACACCTCAAATTGACAAGCTCGCCGCCGAGGGGACGCGACTCGATCAGTTCTATGTCCAGCCTGTCTGCTCGCCGACCCGGTCGAGTCTGATGACGGGGCGATATCCCATGCGCTGCGGTTTGCAGGTCGGAGTCGTGCGTCCCTGGGCGCAGCATGGATTGCCGCTTGACGAGCGCACCTTGGCCCAGGCACTCAAGGAAGCCGGCTACACGACCGCAATCTGCGGCAAATGGCACCTTGGTCATCTGGATGGGAGGTACCTGCCAACCTCCCGCGGATTCGATCATCAGTACGGGCACTACAACGGCGCCCTCGATTACTTCACCCACATTCGCGATAAGGGCCTGGACTGGAACCGCGACGACAAACCCCTGCACGAAGAAGGCTACACGACCAATCTTATAGCCGATGAATCGGTCCGGCTGATCGAGGAACATGATGTTTCACGTCCGCTGTTCCTTTATGTTCCTTTCAACGCCCCGCACTCGCCGTTCCAGGCACCGCAGAGTTATCTCAACACGTACAAGCACATCAAGGCGCGAAACAAACGCGCATTTGCAGCGATGGTGACGTGCATGGACGACGCCATCGGACGAATAGTCGCGGCGCTCGATAGAAGAAACATGAGACGCAATACGCTGATCTTCTTCTGCTCGGACAACGGCGGAGTCGGCAACATCTCCGACAACGGACTTCTGCGAGGCCAGAAGGGGCAGCTTTACGAGGGTGGTATTCGCGTGCCGGCGATTGCTGTCTGGCCCGGCGTGCTCGAAGCCGGCGCTCTGGTGCGTGAGCCGCTCCATATGGTCGATATGTATCCGACACTGCTGAAACTTGCCGGCGCCAGCCTGGAACAACCTCTGGCCCTTGACGGCAAAGATGCCTGGCCCACAATTGCACGAGGCAAGCAATCACCTCACGAGGAGATCCTGCTTAACGTCACACCTTACAATGGAGCAATCCGATGCGGCGACTGGAAGCTGATCCACAACGGCAAACTCGGTGCCAATTACACAGATCCCAGACCGAGTGCCGACACCTTCGAGCTTTTCAATCTGGCCGATGACCCATACGAAAAGAACGACCTGAGCGAGAAGAATCCGCAGAAGTTGCGGGAGCTAAAACGCCGCCTGGAGTTCTACGCCGGCCAGGCTGCCAAAGCGAACATCCCACCGAACCGAATGCCCCAAGATTTCAAGACCCCCAAGGCCTGGGGGCACTCTGATCATCTCTGAAAAGCCAAAGTCAAGAAGCAACATGCAAGAACCGTCGAATCATCACGGCTTGCCGGGACTCCGCGAGTCTGACTTCCTATGCTACCTTCACCATTTGGCAGGCGTCCATAGCAGGACGGCCCGAAGAATACACGAGATCAAAGAAAGTAGTCCTATTCCTGAGTTCCACATTGGGACACCCGTTCAGCAGATGAGATCGTAGAGTTGCTGCTGTTCGTCATCCATTTGCAATAGGATCTGCTGTTTTTCAGGGTCGTTCGGTAGCTTGAAGCTCATTTCATACATCGTTTGCGTCAACTCGGCGGCACGTTTGGGGCTCATCGCGATACCGGCTTCATGCAGCCGACGTTCCAACTCCTTGTAGATCGTATAGGCCACAAAGGCGACCAGTACATGGGCCTCGTCGCCGATGATACATCGGACGTATGCGCAGATCGGTTTTTGAGATTCGAAATGCCTTCTCCACATGCCACAGCTGTCCGTAGTCTTTGATTACTTCCGAGGCCGAGAGCTTCGTGTTGGTCAGATATCCCTTCAACCCATCCCAACGGACGGCTTGCTCGATCATAGCCTCGTCGATTTCAATGGACACCTCGCCCGTAAGCTTCAGGAACTTGTTGTAGCCCCTGTTATTCAGGTGCTCTTTTGTCATTCGGCCCGAGCCGACCCGCTTACGGAGTCGAACCAAGCCACGCTGGCGATTGTAAGCGTCCCTCTTGGCACGCTGGTCGGAATAGGCCACGATTAACCGGTACCCATCGTCACGTATGATCTCTACGCTTTGGCCACTGATCAGGCCGTAACATTTCTCGAGGATGCTGTCTTGGATTGCTTGGGTCTCGTTGCGTATCCGGGCCGCCACAATAAACGGATATTCCTGACGATTCAACATCTCAAGATTATCCTGACTGAGCATGGCTGCATCAGCAACGACCACGGGTTTGCCAAAGCGATACCGTTTCTGAATGTTTTTCAAAACCGGCAAGAGGGTCTTGCCCTCGAATGTGTTGCCTTCGAAGATGTCGTAGCCGATCGGATAGCCGTTCTCTCCGACCAGTAGGCCGAGCATGATCTGAGGATTCTGGAACTTCCCGTCCTTGGAAAAGCCGATCTTTCGCAGGTCATCTTCGTCTTCCGCCTCGAAGTAAAGACTCGTCATGTCGTAGAAGACCACGCTGATGTGTCTGAGGACTTTGCGAGAATGCTGGTAGGCGATCTGTTGTGCCAGGTAACTGTGCTGATCTTTTAGACGATCCAAAAAACGGTAGACACTTTCGCTGGAGATCGTTTTGCCACGATAGCGGTAGAGATAGTCCACGGTCTTGAGCTTGCTGGTGGGATAGACCAATCGGGCTACGACAATGTCCCGGAAAAGCTCCTCGGGGATCACATCAAAGCCAATGTCGTCAAAGAGCCGACCAAAGATCAGTTCAGGCCCCACTGTTCGAATAGAGGCATTGCTAAGCGACTGAACAAAGTCTAGGATCACAGCATTGTCGTGTTCGTCTTTCGGAAAGAGACAGTACTGCCTACTCTGGCGGGCGATGAAGGACTTGCCGACTTCAACGAGCCGGTTGAGTTCATCTGCGTCGTGGGCTGATCCGATTGTCTTGACAACACGATAGCCGTCGGATTTATCGATGACCTGAACGCTCACGGACCCGGATTTGTTGGGCTTCTCACGCACGAACATCTGACCATTCTACCGACGGGACACCCAAATCCACAATCGTCCCACTGTAAATAAACGACTTATATCAGTTTTTCAAGGCAGTGTGGAAGTCAGGTCTACACTTACTTTTGAGGGAAAATGAAGGTGCCAAGGTGCCAGGGGCAGACTTCGTTCTTCTCGTCCTTCTCTTGAAGACGCAAAGTCGTAGGATGGGCAACTCGTTGCCCATGCGGATGGATCAGGGAACACATGAAATCGCAAAC
>LJTR01000046.1 GCA_001303465.1 Phycisphaerae bacterium SG8_4 | reverse complement strand
CATTCATGATCTGGCCAAGAGACAAACCGATACCGGAGCTGCGTACCTTGACGTCAATGTAGGCACCGCCGCGGCCGATCAGGAAGGGACAATGCAATGGCTGGTTGAGAGCATCCAGGAAACATGCTCGACGCCCTTGTGCCTGGACTCACAGAAGCCGGATGTCATCATCGCCGGGCTCAAGGTTCTCAACGCCGAAAACGGCGGGATCCTCAATTCTACACCCCTAAACAAGAAGAACGACGACGAAATACTGGACAAGTTCATAGAGATGGCAACCCAGGCGGGCCCGAAAGTTGGCATTATCGCCCTGACCATGGACAAGAACGGCGTCCCCCAGGACACCGACAACCGCGTGGCGATAGCCGCCGAGATCGTGTCAAAGGCGATGGAAAAAGGGTTCGATACGCAGCGTTTGTTCATCGACCCGATCGTTCTGCCGGTCAAGGTCCCGAACGCCCAGGTTCAGCCCACCAACATTCTCAACGCCATGGATCAGATAAAGTATCTGTGCGATCCGGCTCCACACATGACCGTAGGACTGTCGAACCTTTCTCAGGGCACGAACGAGAGAAGCCTGATAAATCGCATATTCCTGGCGATGGCTATGTCACACGGCCTCGATTCGGCGATTGCCGACACACTCGATGAGGATTTGATGAACGTGGTGGCTACCTCCGAAATGCTGATGAACAAGCAGATCTACTCGGATTCGTTCCTGAAAGTCTACGCCAGCTAAAACCAATAGACCTGAGATATCTCGCATCTTGAAACGAGCCCCCTGGGTCCGAGGCTATCTTTCCTCGATCCAAAGGGCTCGGTTCGTTTTCGACTCTGCCCTGCTACTGGACCTTCAGCTTGTCTTTGAGATCAGCGACTATCGCAATCACCTCATCCGCCGCCTCTTCGACAGGCACCTGTTGCCTCTCGGATTCTGATCGCAGCTTTATTTCAACCTTGCCCTCGGCGAGTGACTTCTTGCCAACCGTGACCCTTACAGGGATACCGATCAGATCGGCATCCTTGAACTTTATCCCGCCGCGCAGCGGTCTGTCGTCCAGCAACACATCGATCGCTTTGTCCATCAATTGCTGATAAATACCATCGGCTGCCTTTGCGACATCTTGTTCGTTCTGGTTAACACAGGTGATCAGCACCTCGAACGGGGCAATGCTGACAGGCCAGATGATGCCGTTCTGGTCGTTGCCAAGCTCAATCGCCGAAGCGAGAATGCGATTTATCCCGATGCCGTAGCAGCCCATGAGGCAGGGCTTTTCGACCCCTTGCTCATCCAGGAACTTGGCGCCGAGCTTGACGCTGTATTTTGTGCCGAGCTTGAAGACCTGCCCTATCTCAATGCCCTTCTTGAAAAGCAGCTTCTTTCCGTCATGCGTGTCACCGGCCTCGGCATAGCGAAGATCGGTTACGATGACATTGCCCCCGGCGAGTGGGAAATCCCTGCCGGGTACGACGTTCCTGACGTGATAATCACTCTTATTGGCGCCTGTGACGCCGACAGCCATAGCGGCAACCGCATGATCGATAATCATCTTTGAGACACGATCGGCTATCCCTATCGGCCCGGCAAAGCCGACTCTGGCGTTTGTGACCCCTTCGATAGTCATCGGGTCGGCCAGCTCCGCACGCGCGCCTCCAAGTGTCTGCGTCAGCTTTTCCGCATTCAACTCGTGGTCGCCGCGAACCAGTGCGGCCACAACCTCATCGGCAACGGCATAAATGAGCGTCTTGATCATATCCTTCGGCTCGGTTTTCAGAAACTCGCAAACCGCTTCGATAGTGCCTACATTCGGTGTCTCGACCTCCTCGGCCGGCGGAACGTCACCGCGCGGCTGCTGCTTTGGCAACGGATCGACGGCCGCCCTTTCGAGGTTTGCCGCGTACGAGCTGTCCTCGGTATAGACAATAGTATCCTCACCCGATTCGCATGGGACGGTGAACTGGTGCGAACCGGAACCGCCCATTTCGCCGGATTCGGCCTCCACTATGACGTATTCGAGCCCGCACCGCGTGAAGATTCTGCAATACGCGTCATACATTGCCCTGTAGGATTTCTCCAGGCTCTCCGGGTCGGCATCGAAACTGTAGGCGTCTTTCATGATGAACTCGCGAGACCTGATCACGCCGAAACGAGGTCGAAACTCATCGCGAAACTTGGGACTTATCTGATACAGATTGATTGGCAACTGCCTGTAAGAATTTATTTCACCGGCAGCCAGATACGTAAAAACCTCCTCGGCGGTTGGACCCAGCACATTTCCTTTGCCGTGCCTGTCTTCCAGGCGGAACATTGTCTCGCCGTAATCGGTGCTGCGTCCGGTCTTCTCCCAAAGTTCGAGCGGCTGCAGGGATGGAACTAGAATCTCCTGGGCACCGGCTCTGTCGATTTCTTCGCGAACGATTGCGATTATCTTGAGCAGGCTCCGCTGGCCAAGCAGCAGGTAAGTATATGTACCGCTGGAGACTCTGCGGCAGAGCCCAGCACGGATCATCAGTTTATGGCTGGTCGCCTCGGCCTCGGCGGGAATTTCCTTAACTGTTGGCACCAATAACCGGCTGTATCTCATGTACTGTTCCTTGTGGTCTAATCGTGGATCGTCATTTTGGCAATAGTCACAGGGCAAATTTATAGCGTCAAAAACGAGCCATTGCAAGGATATTCCTTTAGCCAGCAGGACGAGGCTGCAACAGTAATAAATTTCCGACTAATTCTCTTGCAATTGCCTTTGCTTGATTGTAAAGTGGCCGCCTGTAGATTTCTCTTGAGGTGGAAATCAGGGCGATTAGCTCAGCTGGTAGAGCAGCTGACTCTTAATCAGCCGGTCGCAGGTTCGAATCCTGCATCGCCCATTCTTCTTTCCGCCCCCTCGTAAGATGGTGACATGGGTTGTTGTTTCGTGTCTATTTCGGACCTCTGCAACAAAGTGTCACAACTCCCGGAAACGGGGCGAAATTGGCACTTTTGGATTGTCCTTTGTGTCCTCTCGACGGTCAATCCCTGTCGCGTAGAACGCTGAGAGAACATCGATGATGTGCAGAACGGATTGAACAGACTGTACGAATAGAAAAGCCGCACTACACTAGTGCGGCTTGCTGAATATCAGCATAGAAAGAAACCCTCAAGAGACCTATGCAGCCTTCTGAGGATTCAAGTGCGAGATTTCTGACGATTGCCTTTAGAAGCGGCGATGTCAACCACCACCTCGAAGGCTTGCTTGTGCAATTGATCCCACGCACCTACCTCCTGTTCGTGAGTTGTCTAAACAGGGAGGCTTCCTTGGGGTCAAACGGTGTTCCATCTTTTCGCAATAAGTCATGGAACCAAGTTGTGGGTTCTGGATCGCCTTCTTTCGTGCCCCAGGCGTAGATCGTCTGGGTCTTGCCGGACACGAGCCCCCAGTTGTAGCAACCAATTTGCTTGCTCTTGAAAACGGGTAAACACGATACCACATCACTGTGACCACGCCGTAGCCATTCAGTGCATATGACCGGGCGCCCATTTTTGTTCAGACTACGGATCTGTCTCGAAAGGCTCTTTGCGTTACCGTAGTTGTGGAATGTAATGATATCGGATGCGGCCAACTGGTAGTCATTGAGCTCCCGGCTTTCGAACCATACGCCTGCGCTTAGTGGTTGAGTCGGGTTGGCCGCACGGGCCCAGTCAAAGGTTCTCTTCAGCAGCGGCAGTGACTTCGTTCCCTGCTTGCTGTTACCTGGTTCGTTATACAGATCCCAGAAGAGCACACGCTGGTCCTCTGCAAACGTTCCAACGATATCTCTCACATAGCGCTCCAGTCGCGGCCAGGATGCGGGATCGTTGACAACGGCCTTGCCGGGGCTCTGCACCCAGCCGGAATTGTGCACGCTTGGTATTGGCTCCGGCTGTTTGCCGCTCTTCGGATCGGCATTCCAGCAGTCATCAAAGAGCACAAACGCTGGCCTGATACCGTGATCGGCGGCGATGTCGAGAAACTGGTTGATCCGACTCTTAAATCCCCTGGCGTCCTCCCGCCACGTCAGGTCATGAAGATAGACCCGCACGGTATTAAATCCGAGCTCGGAAGCCCACTTGAGTTCTTTGTCTATGGTCTTGATGTCGAATGTGTCTGCCTGCCACATCTCGAGTTGGTTGATCGCCGTGCTCGGAATGAAGTTGCAGCCCACCAGCCAAGGCTGTTTGCTGTACCATTGGTTTGCTCTTTCTTCAGTCCACCGGCCTGTTTCCGTGCCTCCCCTGAACGGCTTGTCCTCGGCATGAACAAGCAATGCACTCAGGGTCATCAACGACAGAACGTATCTCATCATGTAGTCCTTTTTCGCTTCTGCACAGCGGTTGAGTTCATCGGCGCGGCTTACCCGCGTCCGGTGCAGAGATTGGCTCGGTCTTCCCGTCTTCCGGAGTCGGGCCGTAAGGAACGCCGAATGCCATTATGGGCATGCCAGGAAACGCCGCTGACGAATCGGAATGACCGAGAACGATGGCGTCCTCGATAGCTACAATCGTTTCCTGGTGCTTGCCGAAAGCGTTGACGGTCTTTGCCAGTCTCTGGCCCGCCTTGACGACATCACCGGGCCTCGCCATAAACCTGATAATGCCCGTTTTGGAGCCGTAGGGTTTGTCCGAATATCTGAGCAACAGGCCTTGGCCATAGCCCCCCGCCAGTGGATACTGGAACGGCTTGTCATGGAGGGCGACCATACCATAATGCGCGAGGATGTTCCAGATAGCTTCAAGACCATAAGTGACATTGGTTTCACTGACGACGTTCGATTTACCCAGTTCGAGGCTCAACGCGGGAATGTCGTTCAGCAGAAGATTCAAAGAAAGGCTCCTGTTCATTTCCTCGGTGTCGACTATCATACACAACCCGGCTTTCTTGCACGCCCGTATCGATTCCGTATAGGCTGCTTTGTGCGAAATCCCGGGGTCACGGTCCAGGAGGATGTAGGGAATGGATTCGATCCAGTCACTGTGCAGGTCCAAAACAAGAGTCGGCGTTTCTTCGGTAATCGCGGCAAAGATGCGTTGCGCTATCCGCTCTCCGAGAGAGCCATTCGAACTGCCGGGGAAAGAGCGGTTCAGATCCTCTCTGCTCATGGCGATATGACGTGTTCCCATCTCGAATCCGAGTGGATTCATGAGTGGAAAGGCCCGAACCTCACCGCACAGGAGCCGGCGGCGAATTTTCTTGAATATCTCCTGGATAACAACGATTCCACTGACTTCATCACCATGACCGCAGGCCGTCAGCCAAACAAGCGGCCCAGGTTTTGAACTCACGGCAGACATGAGGGGCAACCGTCTGCGCGACAAGTCCGATCCAGTCATAATCTTCATGAAGGAGTAGTGGAGCTTGACCAGTGAAACAGTGCGCGAATGTCTTCTGGTTGGCATTTTGTCCTCTCCGTTAGATCGAACAATGTTTATGCAGTCTGTCTAAGACGGCAAACACAGACTGCCTCTTCCTGTACAAGAAGTCTCCGTCTCGTCAGGAGTTAAAGTTAATAAGTTAACTCAAACTGACCAAGGGTTCAAGGCAAGGAAGAGCTCAAGGGAAGAGCTCAAGGGTCAGCCCTTTCTTTAAGCTTTAATTGCCTCTCAATAACATTATACAGTTTTTGTACTTCCCGGTCTGTTGCGAGTAGGCCGGATATCTTTTGAAGTTGTTTACTGACTGATGCACCATTGCCAATCTTCAGTATTTCTCCTACTTCTCGCTGAGTATAACCACCATGCTCACACAGGAACTTGGATGCCATTGGACGAAGAATACTGTCTCGACGCCTTTGATAGAGCGCCTCTCGACTAACATCGAGTGCTTTACAAACCGTTGACAAAATATATTCCGAATCCAACGCAAATGACATCCGACGAAAAGAAATGTCTTCGCGACTACGACTGGATTCAACTAACTCGTTATATAGGCTCTCAGTACGTTCAACCGTATCATCTGAACCTATACATAGTGGTGATCGCTGCTTGGCATATATCATTGCTGCATCAATATCTGAAATACCTGCCTCAACAAAACGACGATACTGTGATTTTACTGTCCGCCGAGGGCCATCCATCATGGCTAACACGGGGTCATAATCAACAAAATCTTCACGCTTACATTTTCCAATGTAACCCCCGTAACTGCTCCAGGGATAAGAACTCAACAGTGCTTTTCGTTCCCGAACTGACTTCGATTTGTTTGAACTGATAAAAATCGGATTCAAGTGAACATAACGACTCAGCTTAAGGATATAACGATCCTCATCAACAAGAGACGCACTATAACGCCCTTGCATCAAATGACCGCTACGTCGGTGGCGACGATTGAAGTACACCGTATAGGCCGTTTGCAGGCGATGCATAAAACGTCCAAGATTGCCACGTGGTGTCTCTAAAACGAAATGTGTATGATTTTGCATCAAACAGTACAAATAGATTCGTATGTCGTACCGTTCAACACTGTTTGACAGAGTATTCAAGAATCGCTCACGGTCTGCGTCTGTCTTGAAAATGGGCCTGCGTTCATTGCCACGGAGTGTTACATGATACACGGCACCTTCATATTCTATACGGATCGGTCTGGCCATGGCCTGAAACTAACATATCGCGAGAACGATTACAAGTAAAAGCTTAAAGAAAGGGCTGACCCCAATAGTCCCCAATAGTCCCATAGTCCCCAATAGTCCGCCCGGCGGGCTAAAGACACGACTGCTCCTTGGGGGTGGTTGAGTACACAGTTACGACGGTTAACTGCTTTTCCGAAAAAGCCGATATAGGCAATGGCGAGAGGGCCGATTATGGCTGGCCTATCTTATCGAAGGGATTAGCAATGAATGGCAATAGTGCACCTGTCTTTCGTGAAGAGCAGAAGTTTAAGGCATGGTTACGCTGGCTGGTTTATCTTTCAATGGGTTTGGCGGCGTGCATCAGTATTCTTGCACTACGAAAAGAGTTCGCTGGTCAGAATCCACCAGGGACACAGGAGGCAATCCTGGCCATCATCGGCGGAATTGCCGTGCCTGTTCTCGTGGCGGCCCTCTTCTTTCTTCTTGGGCTGGAGACAGAAGTCCGATCCGACGGTGTGTATGTTCGTTTTGTTCCTTTCCATATTCGTTTCAAGCGATTCGTTCCCGGTGATTTGAGTAAGTATTATGCTCGGCAGTATAAGCCCATTAGGGAATATGGCGGCTGGGGGATCAGGTGCAGTCTAAGAAACGGCAAGGCATACAGTACAAGTGGCGATAGAGGCGTGCAACTTGTATTCAAGAGCGGTAAGCAGCTGCTCATAGGTTCCCAGAAGGCTGAAGAGCTCGAACAGGCGATTCGGTCTATAATGGGCAAGCAGGACCCCCAATACTATCCGTGTGCCGAGGATAATCCGACATCTCCTATTGAATGAGGATCAAGATGGGTGTTGCTTCCGAGCGAAAAAGGTAATTCTTTACTGGCGGCAGTCACTGGCTGAAAGAGAGAGACGACTCTGAAAACTCTGTTAGGCTCGAAGATGATTCTCTTTGGCAGGTTAATCCTGTCGACAGGATCACGTGCTCACTTTGGCTCTGCACGGAGAAGATCACTGTGGTGGAAAGCCAAGACCCCGACTACCCTTACTTCCTCACAAACACGGAAGATGGAGAGAAAGTCGAAGCACGGCTGATTTCAGACTAAGCGCAAGACACCAAGCTCTATTTCTTCTTCCATTCGTCCGGGGAGCCCCAATCGAATCCAGATGTTGAGTTATATCTGTACCAGACCTGTCCTGTTTGCGAATCAAGGACCATGCAGGAACTACCGTTGGCCGTACCAAAAAGCCTGTATCTTCCTACCCTATTCTTCCCTCCGCTCACTGCTCCAGCCGCAAACACTGCACACAGTCCAAGCAGCAATCCAATTATTAGGCTCTTCATGTCGATGCTTTTCATGACTGTTCTCCTTGTAGCTATCGTTTCTTGACTATCGTGCGGATTCCGAGTTTCTCGAAGACAATAGTACAATAATTGGTTTTGCCAGTCCACATCGATGAGTATGTGATTTGGACGCCCGGGAATACCTCCACAGGAGGATTGGAGAGACTGGCGGTGGGAGGGTGTATACGGCTACTCCCCGTCGCCGCAGAGGGCTATGGTATGTGATATGAGAGGGCAATAAAACTGGATAGAGGAATTCGACCAAGTCAGTCGCCAGAACATCGAAGGGCTCATTGTACTTGTACTGAACTCGAAACGCCTCTTCAGGGGTCAGGATTTCTTCGCCTATCCGGCAACTCTACAGCCACAACCTGAGTGAATCTTAGTGACCGATGAGTCGTTTTCTGTCGGAGACTATGAACTTAGAACACGTCGCCATAGAAACTCTGGCAAGTTGAATTCGTCTCTTTCTAATTTCTGTATCGACTCTTGAATTTCGCCTTGACAGAGGTTTGTCTCATGGTCGCAGGGTTCATGCGTCAGGAGATCCCTGAGAAAAGGCAGAGCACGTTTATCACCGAGTTGCCCTAACGCCCAGAAGATATGATTGTTCATCTTGTAACGATGAGCATCATAGCCATATTCCTCTGTTTCCACGGACATCATCAAGGCTTCTACTCTATCACCGGGATACTTCTGTGTAGCCATTTCACACATCTTTTTTACATGCAGTTCAACCAAGAGGGAAAGCACGATTACCGCAACCACGCAGACAAGTAATACAACAGGTACTCCCCTGAGAAGAATCCTTCGTAAACGTGATGTTGATTTGAGCGACATTTCTTTCCCTTTCCCTTGAAACCTGACTCCTTGCATCAGCAGTAAGCTCTTGTGAGTCCGCCGAACCCCTTTCCTAATAGAATATCACATAAATTCGGAAGAAAATCAAGGCTTTCTTCCCACAGAATCTCAAAGATAACCCTCAGAGCTGTTTTGCAGGGCTAAAATGGCCGATCTGACCTTTGGCCGGAGGATCTCCGTCCTGGCGGTTATTGGGAACGCCTTGCTGCGAAGAGACACACCGCTTGGAATATGCCTTCACTCAAGTGGCAAAGTACTAGTACGATGACAGACTAGAACATATTCCAAAGTGTCGTTGAAGCAAGCAGGACCAAAAAGCCTATTGTGAAAAGAATGCCAAGCAATATGATCCATGTATCGTCTGTACTGTGGTTTGCCTGACTATTCGGTTGTTGGCTCTCGTATCCTGCTGGATTGTTGCGATATTGACAGAATGTAGAATTAGCATCCCAGTCGTAGAAAAGTTGTCCTGTTCGCTTTTTCATAACTAGACCCCCCCAGTTTAAAATATAACCCTAAATCACCCAAGTGCAAATGGAACAAACATCTAACCGGTCAGTTATGGGTGGGAGAGGGTGTAGTATAATGAGTCGAAGCTGAAGAGGGCTTTATATCGGTCGATATCACCTTCTTCGGCAAGGCACACAATCGCCGAACGAATAGATGAGGGTCATTCAGGCCAAGCCGCTGCGATTTTAGCCAAATCAGGAGACAGTTTTCAGTGTCAACTTCACCCTCTTTCTGGTATTTAGGTGTCAACTGCATTTCTGACGTTTCGGACGTTGAGATTAGCGATCTTGTGGTCTCATCAAGGATACATAATATCTGTGCTGTTGCTTCTATCGGCTCAAATTAAGAAGGTGGTCAGGAGGAATCTTTCAACATCTCATTTCCACCCCCACAAACATACCACCCACCAATCCCAAAACAAAATCCCACATGGCGACAATGCACCCTTTCCAACAACAATGGCAGCGTCCGGTAAGGCTTTCGGTTTGGGCTTCGACTCCAGTCCAAGGCCTCCCACTTCATCCATCGGTCCCACTTCCTTTGAATTTCTGTTGCTCAGTCGGTTACAAATCCGACAGCTTTGAAATCGCTTCAGAACCCTGACCTCTCAAAGTATGCGCATGCAGTGACATGGTTAGATTAATATCCTTGTGCCTCATTATCGACCATGCCACCTCTTTCATTACGGTTTCTGCAAAAGTTCTATGGGATTCGTGTAGACCCAGGGCAGCCATTCATCAAGCACGAAAAGTTCGGCTTCCACACGGTATTTTCCAGGTCCATCCGGCTGCCAGTCGAAGTTGCGGCCTTCGGCACGGTGGACTTCATTGCCGTCCTTGAGAACGATAAACCGGCAGGCCTGTGGCGAGGCGGCGCGAAGGGTGATGCCCTCCTCATAGGTCATGGACTCGCCCATCACCACATGTTCTTCGCCTTTTTCCGCCTTCCAGATAAAACCGCGTCCATCGGCCAGCATATCAAAGCTGATGAAGACACGACCCTGCTTGAAGGATTCCAGGAGTGCCTCTTCCGTCAGTTCCTTCGCCAGAATATGGTTTCCTACAAATCGCACCATCCGCTGGTAGGGATCGAGCTGCACATGGAAGACTTCGCCGCCAGGTTCCAGCGGACCGGGAAAGAGCCGCAGCAGCGTTCTAGTGAAGAAATTCAGATTCACCGTTGCCAGTGTATCCGGACTGGTATCGTCAATGCGCAGTTTGCCGTCCTGAGTATAATAGCCTTTGAAACCCTGGTTTTGATGACAGTCATTACTGGCGAAACCAACCATCTTCCGGTCCTGATTCAAACGATCCCATTTCTTCATCTGCTCATGTTGGGTATCGAAGATCATTCGGAAGGCCTGATCCGGATAGGATCTCAGGCTCAGCAGCAGGATGATCTTCAGTTGGTCGAGATCTTCATCCATCGCATCTGCGTGAGTGTTATAGATGTCCATCCCCATCACTTGCGGAACTGTCCAATCGCGCTGCTCTTCAGAATGGCCATAGGTCAGTATCCCGCCATTATCCACCACCTGCCTGGCAAGCTCTAGTGGAGGATCATTATTCTTTAGTCGCACCGTCGAATCCACACCGAAGGGCATGAAACCGTAGTTCATCTCGAAGCCCGGCACAAAGAGCTTCCCATCCTTCAGACCTCGCCACTGACATTTGAAATCCGCGATATTGTTCACGCAATGATCAGCCATGAAGATAAAGTCACAATCTGTTTCCTTCAAAGTGGCCAGGATCTCCCCAAAAGAGACCGCCGAATCATGAGAGATGTAAGAATGATTGTGGATGGGGCCGCGATAATCCGTCCAGCCATCGTCCAGCGTCACTTCCTGCCGATCCGCCTTAAGCGCCGCCCAAGCCTTGGCCTCTCTCGGGAAGCGGACAAAACGTCTATACAGGTCCGTTCGATAGGCATAGCCAATGATAAGCAGGATCAGGACTACCACCAGCGAGGCGACACGAAAAGTCCAGCGGAAAAAGAGCCGCAATTTACTGGGTCTTCTCTTATTCGGCGGAGGTGATATCACAGTCACTCCTTATACCGGAGACAATCGCAGCTATTAGAAGGCAGATCCACCGCTGCGCTATTTGCCAACTTTCTTCCTGAGTGTGATATTGGTGTCAGGCAGCTTTGCCGGCCATTGGAAGGCTTCTATAAGTTCCATCATCTCTGAAACGACCTCCGGATGCTCTCCGGCCAGGTTGTGTCTTTCACCGATGTCAGACTCCAGATCGTAAAGCTCGACCTGGCTCGAACCCCTGTCCTTGACATAGCCGTAGTAGTTCTTGCGGTTGGCAACCAGCAGCTTCCACCTTCCTTTGCGTACACCGTGAAGCTCGTTCCGGCAGAGATAGTAAAGGTGGTCTCGGGCGCCTCGTTCGTTTTTTCCGAGCAGCAGTGCGGTCTGATCGACTCCATCAATAATCCGGTCCTTCGGGACTTCGTATCCGGCCATGGCGGCAAAGGTCGGCATGAAATCCACCGTGGAGAAGATGGCGTCGCTCACGCGGGCCGTCGGCACGTGTCCGGGCCAGCGGATGATGCAAGGCACGCGAACGCCGCCCTCCCAGGTTGAACCCTTGCCCTCTCGGAGCGGACCGGATGAGCCCCACGCCACAGCGCCGTTGTGTTTCTTCCGTAACTGCTCCTGCATGTTGTTCCATGGGCCGTTATCCGTCGTGAATATGACCAGCGTGTTATCTCGCAACCCGAGTTCGTCGATGGCGTCGAGCAGCCTGCCCGTATGGCAATCCAGCTCTTCAATCACGTCGTCATAGAGACCGCCTTTGGATTTGCCCTTGAACGCAGGGCTGGCATCGACAACCGAGTGCGCCATCGTATGAGCGAGATACAACAGAAAGGGTCTGTCCTTGTTGGCCTTGAGAAATTCGATGCCCTTGTCGGTGTATCGTCTGGTGAGACTGGCCATATCACGATCGACGCCTATTGGGTTGCGGTTGTCATAGAGTCTCACCGCCCCGCTGTCATTTGCTCCCAGGGTACCCCAGTAATAGTCGAAGCCCTGATCGTTCGGAACCCGGCCTTTAATGTCCTTGCGATTAGAGACATCCCATTTGCCAATACAGCCGGTAGTATAGCCGACCGTTTTCAGAAGCTCGGCAAATGTGATCTCGCTCTCAGGCATGGACCACCCCTGGCTGCGGACGGGATAGCGACCGGTCAAGAGCGCCGAGCGAGACGGTCCGCAGACCGGCTGTGCATAGAAATCGGTGAAACGCGTGCCCTCTTTCGCCAACCTATCCAGTCGGGGCGAGCGGATGGTTTTGGATCCGTAACAGGCGAGGTCGCCATAGCCTTGATCATCGGTGAAGATGATCACGAAGTTGGGTTTCGGCCCTTGCTCAACAGCCTGCAAGGGCGACCGCCCTACCGTTACGGCTCCAAGCGCCGCTGCGCCTAATTGTCTCAGAAACGTCCTCCGATTCATTGTCTGACCGCCTTTCTCCTGCAGTCTATACATAGATGCTCTTCATCTGCCAGGCGTCGAGCGACTTGAGCACGGCGTCCCGGCCCTGGGAGCGCAGCGATACGCCCAGGCTGTCAGCCAGGCCCGGATAGACGCGCATCGCGACGCATTGCTTGCCGTTGACGAATACCTCGACGACGCTCTTGTCGAGGAACACGCGTAGTTTCAGTGGCTCATCGGCGGTGAGAATGACCGGAGCCGTCTCGGGTGCGCGCGACAGCACGTCCGGCAAGACGGACGAATACGAAGAGTCTATCGTGATCAAACTGCTGTACCTACTGGCACTTGCGCTGGTTCGTCCGTATTCCCGGTGCCTGTACCCGCGGTTCTTGAAGAACATGATGCGGGTAGTTTCCCTGCCGTCGGGGCAGCGCAATACACTCAATTCGACCATCGGTGATTTCTTCGGGTCAATCTCAGCGATGATTTCCATCGCGTTGCCTCGAATGCCCTCAAGCACCACGTCCTCATTTGCCGGCAGACTCATCGTCTCCACATGCCGATGGTCGTAGCGCAGCGACTCGATGTCACCCGCCGGTTCAATTCGCAGCGGGGCCAGCTTGTCGCCGGCCGCCAGCGCGAGGCGTCGAGGCAGCGTCATGATCTGGTTCCAGCCCTTGGTGGGCTTTCCCGGATTCATGTTGAAGATGACGATGACACCACCTTTGCCGTCCGGGGTTGCCGACGGCGCGTGGACACCGGCGGGAGCGTGCGGGCCAAAGTTGAAATCGCCGCCGTCGGTGACACCAAACTTGTCGCGCACCTTGTCGTAGTCGCCGAGCAGATACTTTCCACCGCTCATATGACTGAAGTGCAGCAGGATGTACCTGTTGCCGATCGGCCAGAAATAGGGACATGCCCCGTCGTCACCGACCAGTGAGTACCGGTCGTTCTCAACAAACGGATGGAGGTATTCCCATTTCGCCAGATCCTTTGAACGGAAAAGGAAATTCGCGCGAACTCGCTTGCCGCCCGGGCCGTCCGGCAGAGTGCCCGCCGAGAGCGAGTAGTAGAGTCCTCCCTTCTTCCAGATGCACGGATCGAACACCCGGTAAGGCAATGCAGAACCATCCGGATTCGCTATGGGAATGACCGCCTTGCCGGCAACCTTCTTCCAGTTCAAGAGAAGCGGATCGTCGGAGACGGCAACCATATTGCCGACCACTGTGCCGTGATACATCGCTATCACGCGGTCCTTTTCGACAAGTGTCGAGCCGGAGAAACAACATCTTTCCGGATTAGGGTAGATCGCATACGGCAGGTCTCGCCAGTGGATCAAGTCCTCGCTCACGGCGTGTCCCCAGTGCTGGCGCGGGTCTTCGGGTGGATATCCTTGGTAGAACAGATGCCAGCGTCCTTGCCAGAAACAGAGCCCGTTCGGATCGTTAAGCCGGTTTTCCGGGTTGACATAATGATAGATCGGTCGGTACGGATCGCCTGCCATCTTCCTGCGCGATTCCTTGAATCGCAAGATCAGGGGATTTGTCTTGAGCTGCTCCTGCTGCTCGGCGAGCGTCCTGGGGAAAGTGTATTTCGGAACGCGCGACGTAAAATCGGTCCCGGCCTGCCTACGGGCCGCGAGCCCTCCGCGTACCGGCACGAGGGAACTCGCAGCTGCCACACCTGCCTGTTTGAGAAAACTGCGACGTTTGATGTGATCCATTGAACAGGCTCCTTAAACACAAGATGCCCCAAAACGCAAGGTTTGACAAAGGAGAATTGTAGCTTACAGTTGTTGAGCGGTCAAGGGCTCACTGTGCGCGGCCTTTGGAATTCACTTGCCTCGTCCCCTCCACCTGCGGTCAGGGCTAGGATCTGTTTTCGTAGATCCATACCTTCGGGTTGTACCATCCGATGGAGATGATGTCCAAGTCTCCGTCTCCGTCGATGTCCACGGCCTGCGTGCCGTCGTGATGGTCGATGGTGTCCTTGGGTCCGCTGTCGATCACGTGCTGTTTCCATGCCGCACCTGCGTCCACATTCTCAAAAAGAACCACGCGGTTCTCCTGCTTGCCGCGATGCTCGCCGATGACCACGTCCGGATCACCGTCTGCGTCGAAGTCGGCCGTGTCCATGCTGAAGCCCTGGCCGGCAATCACACCTATTTTGTGGCGAGTCCATCTG
>LJTR01000045.1 GCA_001303465.1 Phycisphaerae bacterium SG8_4 | reverse complement strand
AACAAAGATGACAGGCATGGCCGCACGTCGGAGATGACGGATAAGCAGATCAACGACTTGGCTGTATTCGTACTGTCTCTGTAGAGACAAGTCTGAGTGTTGTTGCTGAAAGCCGCTGCGAATTGATCGCGATCTTCGATACTGACTGTTGTCTTGCCCGGTGGTTCTTCCCATGGGGGGCGCTCAGGATAGACTTGACTTGGAATGACAGACACCGTGGATCCAACCTGTGATCAGGAGGGTATTTGCGACGGTTGAAGCTGCTCTTTGACGAGGTGTTTTATCGCCATCGCAAATCTTTCCGGGGTTCCGATATCGAAGAGCCGGCCCTCGATGACAAAGCCGTAACAGTCCCGTTTGATTAGCTTCGGGAAGAGCTCGGTTTCCAATGAGAAGCTGGTGTCGCCCGGGATCAGGGACAGGACCTCTTTTTGGAAGAGATAAATCCCTGCGTTGATGTAACGGCTCTGGGACTGCCGGCACTTTTCCTCGAAGCCGACAATTGCCTTTGAAGCGTCCAGTGATACCAGGCCGCAGTCGCCTGTGTTTTGGCTTTCAGTAACGACCATTGACATCGAAGCATTCCGGGCCGAATGCCAATCGTAAAATGCGCGCAGATCTACAGAGCAAAACGAGTCGCCGTTGGCAACCAGAAAGGTCTCGCCTCGTATGAGCTTGGCGGCGTTCTTGATAGCGCCTGCTGTTCCGAGCGGCTTGTGCTCGTCGGAGATGACGAACTGGAGCGCCCCGATCCGGCTGCTATAGTAATCGCGGATCTTCTCGGACATGTACCCGGCACACAGGATGAAACGCCTCAAGCCAAATCCGCAGAAAGAATCTATGAGGATATCGAGAAAGGGCCTGTCGTTTATCTCGGCCATCGGCTTTGGGCGATCGTCGACGAGTGCGCGGAGGCGCTTTCCCATGCCGCCGCAAAGTATGACCGCATCAATGTCGCCGAGTGTGTTCTTAGTAGGAATCCTGCTGTGCATATACGATGATCTGGCTGCCTAGTGTTTCGAAATTGAAAGGTACACGCAGGAGATTGTTCAGCGCCTTGCCGACATGGCGCTGCTTCCTGGGCGGCACAAACAAGAGCATAAATCCACCGCCGCCGGCCCCGCACAACTTTCCCCCGATTGCCCCGGCTTCCAGTGCAGTCTCGTACATACGGTCGATTTGGTCTGTGGAGACGCGATTTGATAAACTTCGTTTCAGCCTCCAGGATTCATCGAGAAGCTTGCCGAAACCTTCTATGTTCTCATTGCTATTATTGAGAATGTTAACCGCCTCGTCCACCATCTCTCTCATGTTCCGCAGTTCGCTCCTCTTCGAACCGGTATTCTGAATCTGTTCGGTGGCGATTTCCGATGCGGTTCTGGAGAACCCCGTGAAGAAGAACATCAGATGGTTCTGCAGCTCGGTTATTCTTCTGTGGTTCAGGGTGACCGGCTGAACGAAGAAGTTCTCTTTGCCGTTAAACTCAATTCTGTTGAGCCCGCCAAACGCGGTGGCGACCTGGTCCTGAGAACCCACGGACTCACCTACTATGTCCTGTTCGACATAGATGGCATTCGATGCGAGCCTTCGTTTGCCGACCATTCTACCGGCCAGCGCATAAAGAGCGTTCAAGAAGCCGACGGTGAACGCCGAACTGGAGCCAATCCCCGAGCGTGCAGGCAGGTCACTGGTGTGCACCATCTCAATGCCCTGCTCTATCCTCATAAATTTGAGACATTCTCGCACGGCAGGGTGCTCTATCTCGTTGATGTCGCATTTTTCCTCTCGGAGACTGTATCTGATGCGGTATTTGTAGCCGAAGAAGGGCGGCAGATATCGGCAGCTAATGTAACAATACTTATCGATGGTTGTGTTTAGCACGACGCCGCCGTTCTCTCGGTACCAGACGGGATAATCCGTCCCCCCCCCGAAAAACGAGATGCGAAATGGCGTTCGGCTGATAATCATCGACTATCCCTATGTCAATTTGCCTTAGACAGACCTCTTCTGTCGGTCCTGACAATAGGCAGCAAATTCTGTGCCCATGCGCCAAAAATGACATCTATGAGCCGTTCTGCGGGAAGGTTCACTTGCCCTGTAAGATAATTGGACATTCTTGGTGTTCAATAGCTGTGCCCAGCCCGAATTCTCACAGCCCTCCGGCTGCAATCGCGTATCTCATGCCATCTCCCGGATTTGTCTTGATCGCCGACTTCGACGTATTTCAATACGCCTTCACCCGGCTCACTGCGACAAGTCAAGGATCTGTCACAATCTACGCGATTTCGCTACGAAGTTTGTGAGAAATCCGGGCTTGAGCGTCCGTTTCACCTGTCCGGGCCCGGGTCCCCTACGGCACACAGGCCTGCGCGCACTGTTGTGACTGACGCCTCTGGCGATACCAGTGAGTCGTCTTTCGTATCCCGTCCGAAATAGATGTCTTCGCTTTGAAGCCCAGGAGCTGCTTTGCCCTGGATGTGTCGATCAGTCTCTTGGGTATCATCGTAGGCTTGGTTGCATCGAACGAAATCCGGGCGTCCGTGTAGCCGTCGGCCTCGATTATCGCATGCAATGCCTGCTTGATACTGCAGGGCACGCCGCTTGCGATGTTCACCGGCTCGAACGTGTGGATCTTTTCGGCCGCCAGCAGCATCCCGTCTATGAAATCATCAATATAGATAAAGTCCTTTATGTCATTTCCGTCACCCCAGACCTCAATTGGGTCGTGTCTTTCAATGACTTTACGCATAAGGGCAGGCAGCACATGTGAGGTCTCCCATTCGAAATCATCGTATGGGCCGTATATGTTGGCAGGCCTGACAACCACGGTCTTCATGGGCTTGGCGATCTTCTCTGCATACATGCGGCACATGATCTCGGTGAATTGTTTCATCCAGGCCACACAGTAATATTTTTCAAATACATCCCCTGGAACCATTTCATCTTCTTTCACCGGATGATCGAGGGCCGGATAGACTGTGTTGCTGCTCACAAAGAGAAATTTCTTTACTCCACAAGCATACGCTGCATCCAACAGCAGTGTGTTCATCAGGATGTTGGGGGTCACGTGGACCAACGGAGTCTTTGCCATGACACCTGCGCCGGAGGTGTTAGCCGCGCACATAAAGACGTAATCGATTCGGTCTGCGACGCGCCGGCAGTCTTTCTTCTCCATCAGGTCGCAGGTGACGTACTCGATCCGGTCGTCTTCTATTGCGGGCGGCTTTTCATGAAGGGTTGCTCGGATATCGGCCCCAAGCGAGAGCAATCGGTTTATCAGATTAGTGCCTACGAAGCCTGCGCCTCCGGCCACCAGAATCCTCTTGTTCTCAAACATTATTCGCCTTCCCTGTCTCGCTGAGAGAGTATCGGATTGTCTATCGGCCACCAGATATTGAATCTGGGGTCGTTCCATTTGTATGTGAACTGTGTCGAACGATCATAATACGTTGACTGCTTGTAGTGGAATATGGCGGTCTCGCTAAGGACCAGGTGGGCATTGCCGTGTTTGGGCGGCACCAACACCTGCATCCTGTTCTTGTCGGACAAAACAAAAGACTGCCACTTGCCGAAATCCTCGCTGTCATTATCGGCGTTGACCACAAGAAGATAGAATCTGCCATATAGGCAGGATATCAGCTTCCAGGTTGTACTATCGCCGTGGATGCCCCGCAGCACATGCCTCGAAGAGACCGAAATATCGTCCTGAATGAACTTTGCGTCTATACCATGGTCTCTGTAGAGCGCTTCATTGTACGTCTCCACGTATTCACCCCGGAAGTCCTCAAAGACATCCAGTTTGATCTGCAGCACACCTCTTAAATTTGTTTCGTGTACTTCCACGCCTTAACCCACTTTAGAGAGCTTAAAGATCTTGTGCCTGATGTAGTAATTGTAGACACGACTGCGTATTTTCGTGAAGAACCTGTTCGGCGGGACAATCTTTATGATCCAGACAGCGACCTTGTCCAGTGGATTCGGCAGTTTAGCAATCACCGCTCCCAACGAATAGATGTTGTGTCGAACGTTCTTGTCATGTTCATCAAAACAAGACAGAGCAGACTTTTCAGAGCAGCCGGTCATGTCGCCCTGGTATGTCGATGGGTCAATAAGATTTCGCTCGACGCAGTAATCATACAACTCGGTGCCTTTTGTCGGCACGGCCGTGGTGTAATGAGGATACGTTACTTTGCCTTTCTTGCTTACGCTTATTGTGTCCAGGTCGTCTTGCATAGTAGATTCGGGGGTCGCAAGCATGTAATTGACCCAGGTATTGATTCCGTGCTTCCTTATCTTCCTGAGATTCTCTGCGACATCTATGTTTCGCATCTGCCGTCTGAGAACATCCTGGCGGACGTGCTGCGACGTGCTGTCAAGCGACAGATGCACGGAAAAGCACCCTGCTTTGCGCAGCAGGGTCAGCAGGTCATCATCTACAATGTCCAATCGAAGATAACAATTAAACGGAACAGCTATGCGCTTGGAGTACGCCTCGGCGAACTCTTGAAGCCATTGATTGGCTTTCGTGGCAAACAAGTCGTCGCCGAACTTGACAAACTCCATTCGGTACTTACTTTTTACATCTTCGATCTCTCGTATAATTCTCTCTACGGAGAACCGCCTTACTATGGGCCCTTTGCCCTTGTAAAGTTGATGGTAATAGTTGTTGCAGCAGTAGGCACATTTGAACGGGCAGCCTCGGGTGGCATAGAATGTCTTCTTGGGCGTATCCTTGAGGTATGAGTTCGAGAGCACGAGGTCTCTGTCTGCCGCTGGCAGTTCGTCCAGATTTCGTATCAGCGGCCGAACAGGATTGGCGCCTTTTTCCGTAATGAGGTTGGCAATGGCGTGGTAGGGTTCGTTCTCGCTGACTCTTTCGAGGAAATCGCGGAAGGCATATTCGCCCTCGCCGACACAATATGCGTCCATGCCGCTGTCGGCAAATGTCTCGGGTGAGAACGTTGCCTGGGGACCGCCCATAATCGAGACAAATTTGTGTATCTTCTGAGCTTGCCTGTTGGCCTCAACAGTCTTCTCGTGGCCAAGGATGTTGACAGAGTACGCGATAACTTCGGGTTTTATCCGGCCGACCATGCCGAGGAAATCGCCATCATCAAGGACGCAGAAATAAGTGGAGTGGCCCGACTGCTTTGCGATTGCAGACAGATGTGAGATGGAGATATGATCAGCGAAACCTAACTGATGTATGACGAACAATATCTTCATACTTGCCTGCTACCTGCTGGACATGGATTGCTCGAGAGTGTCGCAAAGAGTCTCGTAAAAGAACCTCTGTAATTCATCCATGTGGGGGGCAACGCCTTCCATGGGCTCGGTCAGAGGCGCAAACTCGTCCCGAATAATCTCCATTGCCAGGGAAATATCGCCCCGATTGAAGTACTCAACAATGCGTTCACCTGCAGGCCGCAGTTCCGGTCGTGTTCTTAAAACTCCGTTCAGAAAACCCTGCAGGTCTTTGAGTATCAAGTGTCGGAAATAGTCCCTGTAGAGATTCACACCTTTAATTTGCGGAACGAGCAGATCAATGAGGCCATCTGTCCGGTCTTTCGGCAATATTCCCTTCTGCGCGGCAGTCTGCAGCAGTTCGATGGAGCAGTCGTTGAGGCCGAACACTTCCATGATGCTGGCCAGCTTAAAGATCTTGAACAGGTTCCAGTCGGTCGGCCGGTCGGGCCTGCCGCTTAGTTCCGCGACCGCATCGCGCAGAAACAACACTTCTGCCCAAAAAACCTGCCCGTAATCCGAAACGAATGTTGGCAACAACCTGTCGGGAAGTGATTTCCTGGCGCGACGGAACGGGTACAGGCCAAACAGTGCGAATCCTCTTTCTCTCAGGAACATCTCGATCTCACTGAAAAGCGGCTGTCCTTTCCGCGCCTCCACAAACAGAACCTCCAGCCGCAGGCCCAACACGCTGCTGCCCAGCAGATTCTCAGCTCCCTCAAGGACATCCAATTCGGCTCCCTCCACGTCCAGCTTGATAAAATCGATTCGTTCTATGGCATGCTCTCGTGCGAACGAATCCATGTCTTCGGTTATCACCTCTTTCGTGTCCATGACCTTGAGGCTGATGTAATCAAGAAACCGGTTGACTACTGCATCGTTCGCTCGGTAAAAACCGGATGAGTCGGGGAATGCCGTTTGATAGAACAACCTTTCCTTCTTGTCTTTGTGCAGGGCTACAGGGTATACCCGACTGTTCTTGTCGAGATTGTGATTGAGCTTCTCGCACTCCTCCTTGTCCGGCTCAAAGCCGATGAAACTCACCTGATCGGCGTACAACTCGGTCCAGAAGCTCTCAAAACCGCCCCTTGCCCCGACGTCCAGAATTACCAGAGGGTCAGTTCTGAAAAGGCCGGTTTCAACAAGATGCTTTGTCAGCCTGGAATTGGGATTTATCATCCTTGTACAGATCTCCAGATTGCTCCGATTTCACTCGGCAAAGTAGTTCTTTCTCTTTATGTACTCGTGGTGGTTTGCTGCAAACCACTGCCAGGTTTCCTTCAGGCCGTCGAGCAATGACGTTGTCGGGTTGTAGTCAATCAGTTCTCTAGCCAGCGAGATATCCATTACCCGTCTCGGAAATCCGGACGGTTTTGATGTGTCGAATTCGTAGTCAAAATCCAGGAAATCATGCAGTGCTTCGACCAGTTCCTTGATTGAATGTCCGTCTCCGCTGCCGAGATTAACAAATTTGCCGGCGGTTCCATAGTGCAGCGCCTGAATAACACCCTCGGCAACATCTTTGCTGTATGCAAAGTCGCGCACGGCCGAGCCGTCCCCCCATACGACAACGGGATTCTCCTTGTTGCGAATCCTGCACATCAATGTTGGAATCACCATCGCATTTTCGGGGTCGAAGTTGTCTCCCGGTCCATACACGTTACAGGGCCGAACGACGGCGAAGTTCTCAAGGCCGTACTGCATTTTGTATGCGTGGACCTGTAATTCGGCCATTCTCTTGGCCCAGCCGGGGAACATATCCATCGGCGGGCCATCCGGATTCTGGTCTTCTTTGAAGACCTCTGCGCTGGAATAGGCGCCTATCGAGCTGGTGTAGACTATCCTTTTGACTTTGTTCAATCGACACGCCTCGAGGACGTTGGTGTTGAACATAATCAGCGGGACAAAGAAACTGGCGGGCTTGCTCTTGGTGACCTCGATTGAGCCCTTTATTCCGGCGACATGGAAGACGAAATCCATCCCCTTGGTTATATCTTTGCAGAAGCCAAAATCGGTGAGATCGCCATAGACCTGCTCGGCTTTTTCGTTTGTGACGATTCTATCGAGTGAGACCGACTTCACATTGGCATCGACATCGCACAAGATATCGACAATCTGCCTGCCGATCATCCCGGTTCCCCCGGTCACGAGCACGTTGCGTCGGGCGAAATGTTCTAAGACATCTTCTTTGATCACAAGATACCACTTTGCAGGCTTTGACTATTCGACTATGAAATAGGATACTCTTGACGCATGCCGATATCGCCGCAGCTTGACATTGTTGAGTCCGAACACGTCCATAAGCGCGGCGGTCTCACCGGGTGAGTCGTGGTCGTTCAGTTCGTCGAATCCGAGAACACTTCCCTTTACCAGCCTGGGCTTGATCGCTTCGAGGCATACTTTCGTAGGCTCGTACAGATCAAAGTCGAAGAATGCCATAGCCACGATGGTTTCGGGGTATTCCTCTAAGTATTCATATATCTTCTTGCACGCATCACCGACTACAAAATCATACTTCTTGATATGGCCGAGAGGATTGTCACCTTCCTGGCACTGCATTACTTCGTCAAGGTACGGCAGATAATCATCCGTGACTTTGATGTTTCCGATCTGTATCATCTCGGAATTGCCGTCCTTCTCGCTTATGCTCGGAAATCCCTCGAAGGTATCGAAACCTATTATCTTCTTGTGCCGGTTGTAGGGCTCATATATCGCTCTAAGTGCTGCAAAGTACGACATGTTCTGTCCCCATCGCGTGCCGAAATCCATTATGACCCCCTGGACATCGATTGCCTGTCTGTACAAAAAGTCCATGAAGAGCAAACGCGAAAGGGTCTTGGAGTTAAGGAACAGACCCAGGTTGGGCATGATGGCGTCGTCGGGAAGAGGGGATCTTTTGAATACGTCGACAAACCTGCTTCTTGCTGCATTTTCTACATCACTGGCATAGTTCATGCCGCCCAGAGTCGTCTGTGGCATAATGTTATCTCCTTATGAGTTAGGGGCTTGAGCCCCTGAAACCATCCGTGAATTTGTGCACTAAGGGTTATTGGCGAGAAGCTGTCACACCGTTACACTCTCTGTCTGCGGGCAAAAATGCTCGGCGAAGACCTGTTCAAGACTGCTTTTGTCGATGCCATGACAGCTTCTGATTATTTCTCTTCCCCCGTACTTGTAGCAATGCTTGTAGCCGGCATTGATGTCCAATCCAAGACGTTTTACCCCAACAGAGACACCGTTGTCGTTAAGGACTTCACAGACAGCGCTTCCGAGACCGCCGGGCAGGAAGTGCTCCTCAAGGGTGATTACTCTTTTGGCTCCGTCAATCATATCAAGCAAAACCGATTCGTTGATTGGGATCTGGAATACATCTACAAGACCTATATCACTATCTTCAAACTGTGGAGAGTTGATGATTTGGCGCGCGACGTGAACCATCGGGCCGGTTGCAATCACAATATTTTCGCTGCCGCTTTCAACTTGTGCTATTCCCTGCGAGAAGTCGTAGTCCGGATTATAGATCGTCGGGTAAAGATCCTTGTCGAGTCTGATATAATTGGTGAGCTTCTTATCGCATGACAGCTCGGCATATGCTGCCGCCATCACCGTGTCACTGATGCTGTCGATCTCAACGTTCGGGAAGGCCCTGAGCACCGCGATGTCTTCTATGAGGTGGTGAGTCGGGCCGTCGCTGTCGTAGCTGAGGCCTGTGCCCATTCCGACAATCGTGATGGGAATGTTCATGATCCCGTTCTCGACTCTTATCTGTTCCAGACATCTGAGCGTTATAAAGGGTGCGATTGCATACGCGAAGACCTTCTTGCCGGCGATGGCCAATCCCGATGCGATCAGTATGGCGTTTTGCTCGGCGATCCCGACATTCACGAACTGTGCGGACATATCCCTGCGAAACTTATCGAGCGCCGGAGCACTCATGTCGGCGGCCACAATCACTATGTCACTGTCGGCTCTGGCAAGTTCATAGAGCCTGTCGAAGAAAGCATCTCGTTGGGTAACTTCAGACATTCTGGTACCTCCTGTCGAGTTCTGCCAGGCATCTATCGGCAATTTCGCCGGACGGGGCGCGTCCGTGCCACAGGGGCTGGTAACACAGGGATTCGGTTCCCTGGCCTTTGACCGTGTCGGCGATGACCACGGTAGGCCTATCGCAGGTCCTGGATCGCAGCGGCTTGAGGGCGCACATGATCTCTTCGAAGCAATGACCGTCCACGCGGACGACATTGAAGCCGAAAGACAGCCATTTGTCCTCAAAGGGCTCCAATGCTATTAGATTTTCTGTGAAATCGGTAACGCACAGGTAGTTGCGATCAATAATCGTAATCAGATTGTTGAGTTTGTTGTGAGCGGCGAACATGGCCGTTTCCCAGATCGAGCCTTCGTAGCATTCTCCATCGCCGAGCAGGGCATATACGTTATACAATTCCATGTTCATCTTTGCCCCCAGGGCGATTCCAGCGGCGACGCCGTATCCCTGCCCTAGTGAGCCGGCTGTTATCTCCACTCCCGGAACGTCCTTCTGCAAATGAACAGCGAACATGCCTCCGGACTTGTTGAACTTCTTCAACTCGCTCTTATCGTAGAAGCCCAGATCGGCGAGGATGGTGTACAGAGCAGGACTGGCCTGACCTTTGCTCAAGACAAACCGGTCCCGATCGGGCCAGTCAGGATCTTGCGGATCGCAGCGGAGAAGGTCGCCGTAGTAGAGGGCCACGAGTACATCCACACAGGAAAAGCATGAAGTGACATGACCCTTTCCCGCGCCGATGCACATCTTGAGCATCTCTTTTCGGATTTGATGTGATTTGTCTTGAAGCTTCTCTATCAAGCCATCCATTTGATTTCCTTCGATAAGACTATGTTTTCTATCCAGCAGCTAAAATGGTCCCTTGAACTTGTTCTCGTAGCTATAGAAGTCCTCGCCGGACAGATCTGTTTCTTCAAGATCGAGCTTTTGTTCTATAGTCTCTATGATGTCGATTGCATTAGGGTAGAATTCCTGCTCCAGATGTCTGACTGTGGGGCAGGGCGTCTGGGCAAAGCCTATCCGTGCAACGGGCGATTTCAATGTGCCGAAGCATTTCTCAGAGACAATCGCCGCCAGCTCAGCGCCGAACCCGGCGTACACCCAGTCGTTATCGGCGACAATGCAATGTCCTGTCTTGGTCACTGAGTCTGTGATAAGCTCTTCGTCCAGTGGGCATATCGACACCGGATCAATGACCTCGACGCTTACACCGTGCTTGGCCAGTATTTCAGCGGCCTTGAGGGCCTCTATGTTCATCCACGAGGTGGCAACGACAGTGATGTCGCAGCCCTGTTTCAACACCCTTCCATGGCCCAGGAAAGTAGGCTCGACCTCTTCAGGGACCTCGTCTTCGACGTCGTACAACCAGCGGTGCTCAATGGAAATAACGGGATTGTCATCCCTTATCGCTGCAACAAGGGTCTCCTTTGCATCTCTCGGTGTTGTCGGCATGACAACTTTCAATCCCGGGATATGGGCGAAGCAGCAGTGCATCGTTTTGCTGTGTTGAAAGGCCTGGCCCCATCCGCGACCAATAACGGCTCTTATGACCATCGGCACCTCCAGCCTGCCGGCAGACATATACCGGTAGCTGGAAATCATGTTGGCGAGCTGGTTCATTGCCAGCAGCATGAAGTCGACTCTCATGTGAACATGTATTGGCCGCAGACCGTTGATAGCGGCTCCCAGGCCAAAGCCGGTCATCGCATCTTCTGAGAGTGGTGTGGAAAAACAGCGGTCGGGGCCGAATTTCTCCAGCAAACCCTTCGTGCTGCCAAAGACCCGCTTGTGGTCGGCGACGTCTATGCCGTAGACAAAGACATCAGGGTCGGCCTGCATTTCCTGGGCCATCGCTTCATTGAGAGCCTCACAATAGCTGATATTCCTCACACCAGAACCTCTTTGTACAACTCAGAAACCTCGCAAAAGCTCGCGTTTTTCGCTTTTGAGAAGCTTCTGGACACACCTTCTTCTATTTCTGTTTCCAATCTCTTAATGTTATCGGTCTGGTAGCCCAAATTCTGCAGTTTTTTTCGTTGCAGTGCGACCGGGTCGAATTTGTACCATTGCTCGAACTCCTCGACGCTGCGATAACCGGCCTCGAAATCCTGCTGGACCCCAACATGCTCCAGATATCTGCAGTATTCCAGGCGCAGAAATCCCGGTTTCTGCTCGTTCTTCATCGTCTCGATCAATTCCGAGGTCAGTTCATAGATGGCCTCGGCATCTGTTGTCTTGTGCTCGTGCGCGATGCAGTTGAATTTGGATACAACGTCAACAAGCGAGCTGTATCCGCGCCGGCAGGATTTTGGAGTGTGGACGGCCAGGCCGTTGTCCTCGCAGACAAACAGAATCGGCAGTTTCATAAGGCAGGCGGCATTTAAGCTCTCCCAGAAACAGCCTTCGTCTGCGGCGCCGTCTCCAAAGAATACGGCCACCAATTTGCCGTTATTTGCCCGTTTATTGGCGAACGCGCAGCCGGCCGCTACAGGGATGGCACTTGCCACAATCGCCGAGGCGCCCATGAATCCGTGATCAGGCGAACACAAATGCATCGAGCCGCCCTTGCCTTTCAGGGAAGACGTGTCTTTGCCATACATCTCGGCGAAGAAGTCATCCGTATCTCCGGTCTTGGCCAGAAACAGCGCATGTGATCTGTACGTGCCGAACACATGGTCCTCGGGCCTGAGTGCCTGGCATATCCCGACGGAAATCGCTTCGGCTCCCATCGACATGTGCATCGGCGTCTTCATTTCATCTTCAAAGTAGTGTTCGACGATTGTTTCTTCGCACGTTCTGATCAGGTACAACATTCTGTACAGTTCAAGATTCAACTCTGTCCTGGTATCATTCGTCTTCATTTCCTTATCCTGTAATAGTCGCGCCAATAATCCAAAGTGTCCTTCAATGTCTTGTCAAAGTCGATCTGGGGTTTCCATCCTGTGGCCTTATGGAATTTGTCAACGCAAGGCACCTGCAGTGTTACGTCGGAAGGGCGCAGCCGCACCGGATCGACTTGAACCTCTATACCTTTCAATGTCGACATTGCGAGAAGTTTGTCGAGCATCTGGCCGATTGTCATCGTCTCAGTGCCGCCGATATTGTAGACCTCACCCGGTTGGCACTTTTCGACTAACAGCCAGTAAGCTCGCACGGCATCTCTGACGTCGGAGAAAGTCCTTACGCTGTCGAGGTTTCCGACTTTTACAATCGGATCGGTTAACGCCGCTTCAGCGGATACTATCTGCTTGGCGAAATTAGAGACGACGAATACTTCGCCCCGGCGAGGGCCCGTATGTGTGAACATCCGCGTCCGTATGGTTTTGAGCTGCCATGAAAGCCAGTATTGGAGGGCCAGCATGTCTTCTCCGACCTTGCTGACCGCATAGGGCGAAGCGGGCCGCAGCGGATTGTCCTCTTTGATCGGGATCTCGTCGGCCCTTACCTGTCCATATACTTCGGATGAGCTGCATATGTGTATGACCGGGTCGTATCGGTCGCATTGCTTCAACTGCTTGACCGCCTCGAGCAGATTGCACGTGCCAACAACGTTGGTCTCGAGAGTGTCAATCGGAGCGATAAAGCTGAAATCGACGTATGATTGAGCACCCAGGTGAAAAATGATATCCGGTTTGTGCTCAGCCAGTATGCTCCTGAGAGAAGGAAAGTCCTGGAGGTTGCCCTGATGCAGGGTGACCTTGTCCAGAATCGCTTCGATGTTCTGCTTTGGCGAACGCCAGCGAACCAGGCCAGCAACATCGACTCCGGGATGGTGATCGAGTATGTATTCAGCCAGATGACTTCCCACAAAACCTGTTATGCCCGTTATGAGTGCTTTCATTTTACCTGTCTTTTCACATGGAAGATTGCGATGGGCTGCTTCCAACTTAAGAATCTTTCTTGTGGCACCATCTGAGCCACATTTTTCGGTAAGCGTCTTCGACCCCGCGGGCGAAGCCTCTGTGGTCGCACAGAGAACTGGCGAGCATGCGCTGACGCATCGAGGCGCGGATCTGAGCGAGAGCCTCCAGCTTGGTCGCTAACGCAGTTGCCTTTGCGACGTACTGATCCGCAGTGGACGTTGCGAAGAACTCCAATCCTACCCGGCTGAGTATGCTCAATCCGGTTCTTGAGAGAAGACTTCTATCGCCCACCAGGGAGATCACCGGCACGCCCATCCACAGAGACTGCAGCGTTGTCATGCAGCCGTTAAAGGGGTATGTATCCAATGCCATATCTGCACGAGCGTACAATTCCATGTGCTTGGGATGGGGCATTATGCCGTGTACTTCTATCCTTTCCGGTTCGATCCCGAACTGCTCAAACTGACCCAGGTACTTGGCCGCGATCTGCCGGTCAACAGGTATGGAGAATTTCAATATGAAACGTGAATAGCCAACCTGTTTCAATACCCGGGCCCAGAGCGACATGATGTGTGAATTGACCTTGCAATTGCTGTTGAACGATCCGAAGGTGACATAGCCGTTTTCGAGAGCCGGCAATGATGTCACCGGCGGAGAATCCGCGGGAGGTCGGTAAACAAAGAAGCCGCCCGGCAGACAAACCGATTCTTCGGCGTAGAATTGCTGCAATTCGACCGGGTCGAGGAGGCTGTCCGTAAGGCGATAATCGATCTGCTCCATTCCCGTGGTGTTTATGGCTCCATAATCGACCTGAATGGGAGCAGGCTTGTACTTCATGATGCCATAACCATTATTAACCTCGTGCCCGCCTCCCGTATTGACCAGAATGTCGATCTTGTCCTGTTCTATCATTGAGACCACAGCTTCATCGGATACTCCGTAGATATCGTGGTACTGGTCAAAGCTCTGTTCGATAGTCTCTGTAAATCCGTCGGTGTTTGCCACCTTGCCATATCCGAAGACTTCCACGGACTCGGGATTGCGGTGACACAAGAACGCATGAAAATTGCTGGCAAATAGGTTGGCCTTGAAGTTGGACGAGATGTAGCCGACTCTGAGCCTGCGATCAGGATCCGGATTGTTATTGTGCGATGTCCTGGCTAAGCTCATCGGGGCATGAATCCTCGCCCATTCCTTGTGCTCGTCGTAGAATGTCTGTGGCTCGAAGTTCGGCAGGTAGTGTATGGCCCAGAGGTAGGCCGACCGTACTTTCTTATTTGTGGGGTCCTCTTTCAGTTTCTTCTTCAGGATGTCGATTGCTTGTTCCACATCGCCGGTATGTATGACGCTCAGTATGAATTGAATGAATATGTCTGTGTTGTTGGGGGCTGCTTGCGATGCCCTTCGCCGATATTGAACTTCCTCGGTAAGACGGCCTGAGAGCTTGCAGACACACCCCAGCTCATTGATCACTAGGGCATTTGTTTCCTGCTCCAGTATCTTCTTGTACCATTCTTCTGCCTGGTCCAACTTCCCAGTGTCGAAGAACAGTCTTGCTATCACGAACATGATGTCTGTTCGTGACGGGTCATTGTGAGCAATTCGCCGCACAAGTTCGATATTGCGACCGTTGAGAGCCTCGGTTGCTCGCTGCACATCTCCGGCCCGGAGAGCTTCATTTGCCTCGACGCGAAAGCCCGGCATATCGCGGCTCTGGACGGGCATTCCAAACTCTCCGTCACTATATGTGAGCGAATGCAAGCGACCTGTACCGGG